>NZ_VPBW01000020.1:0-49817 GCF_013418535.1 Acinetobacter sp. YH12137
GACTTCGATAAACTTAACAACTCAACGCTTCGTGTTTCGTTCGTTTCCGTCTATCTCGTCGGTATGAGCTCATTATAGGGCAATTTCCTACACAAGCAAGTGCTTTTAACGCACACCAATCATGACTGTTTCATTTTTATGCACCAAATTAGTTCATTTTCCTACCAATTGTTACATAAGTTCATAATATTCCAAAGAAAATATAAACAAAACATTTATGTTTTATTTTTCACTTACTTTTTCACGCTTGGTGCTTTAATGGTCACACTGTTGATTTTCACAGCTGTTTTCGGAACATCCTGATGCATGCCATAGTTCTGAGTAGGTACTTGAGCGATCTTATCGACTACTTCCATACCTTTTGTGACCCGCCCAAATACTGCATATCCAGCATTTCTTGGTGAACGATCCAGAAAACTGTTATCTACCAAGTTAATAAAGAACTGCGCTTTCGCCGAATTAGGGTCGTTGGTACGTGCCATGGCCAAAGTGCCACGTTTGTTTTGCAAACCATTATCTGATTCATTCTTGATTGAAGCTTTATTATTGGCTTTTTCTTGCATGTTGAGATCAAAACCTCCGCCCTGAATCATGAAGCCTGGAATGACCCGATGGAAAATGGTTCCTGTATAGAAGTTGCTTTTGACATATTCTTCAAAGTTTTTCACCGTAATCGGTGCTTTGTCATTAAAGAGTTCAATTTCGATATTACCGGATGAGGTCTTCATCTCGATCAGGGTATTGGCAGCAAAACTTGGCAAGCTAAATGCGATCAACGCGATAGCAGATAATGATTTTTTTAACATTTTTTAACTCATCTACTGATAAAGAAAGGTTGAGATTCACAACATATTAATCTTTCATGACTAATAATGCAGTGACCTGCCGACTAAAGACAAGAGAATAATAATGAGCCATGCATTACTACAGGAGAAAAGCGTCCATCAATTTCCGCCTTGGCATTTGCAGGGGGAGGGTTTTATTCTAAATTACTGGATTACCCTTCATTTCATTCGTGAATTTCAAAGTTTTCGGATTGCGCCATCTCCACTTGGCCGTGTCGTTCAGGTTTTATTGGTGCGCTATCATCATTCTCCTGTGGGTCCTTATGATGAATTGCTGATTATGGATCATCCTTTAATTAGCAGACGGCGTCTTTCGACTATTCCGAAAATTTATGTCTCTACTCATGAATCTATTGTGCATGGTCAGCACTTGTGGGGTATTCCTAAAGAATATGCAGAGTTTGACTGGCAAGAACAGGGACAGGAAACGATTTGTCGCATAACTCATCGTGGGCAAAGCATGACGCTTCGTCTTAAAAAACCTAAATCTCCTCGTTCTTTCTATTTAAATAGTCATCATCTTCCAAGCTCCATGCTAAAAATCCGGCAAACCTGGAAATCCCAGCATTATCAGTTTAGCCCTCAATTCCGGGGTTATTTATCCAAGCTCATTCAAGCAGAGTGGCAAGATACTCAGGATATATTCCCAGATTTTTCTAAAGCTAAATATTTACAAAGCTTTTATGTACCTAAATTTAATTTAGTCTTTCCAGAAGCCAAGATCCATAAAAAATAAAAAAGGTGTTTCACGTGAAACACCTTTTTTATATCTATTTTTGAATCAGATCTTTTTATCCAGGAATTTACGGAAATTCTTGCTGAGTTCAATAACCTGCTTTTTCGAACGTTTATGAATTGGGGTCAGATTGATAAAACCGTGTGCCTGATCCGTATATTCCTGATAGTACACTCGTACCCCATTCTCACGTAACTTCAGAGCATAGATTGAACCCTCATCATGCAACACATCATGACGGGCGGTAATCACATAGGCAGGCGGTAGATTCTTCAGTTCACCATAGGTCGGTGAAATCAGCGGATCGTCCAGTTCGACCTGATGTGTTTCAGCATATAGCTTGGTCACCAGATCAATATCCTGAGCTGAAAGTACCAGGCCCTGATTGTATGCATAAAAAGAAGGATGGCGGCTTTTAAAATCGACAGCCGGGTAAAGCAATAACTGTGCGCGAGGTGCATAGATTTTATCGGCACTCCGCTGCGCAACCACTGCCGCCAGATTTCCACCTGCACTATCCCCTGCCACTACAATCTGGTTTTTATAGATTTTCAGCTGCTTAATGTTTTGATGTACCCAAGCCAGAGCATCTTCACAGACCTGTACCATCTGCAAAGGACTGTATTCGGGCGTTAGCGGATAAGCCACGCTGAGTACCTGCACCTTGGCATGCACCGCCAATAAACGGCAAAACTCATCATGTGTATCCAAACCACCCACTATAAATGCACCACCATGATAGAAAATGACCATCGGCAATTTTTTCTGTGGTGCCGGATGATAATGTCGGGCAAAGATAGTGCCATTTTGCAATGGCAGACGCAGATCCTCGACTGCCTTGACCGGCGTCGGTTTCGCCTGAATAGCTTTCATGCGTTCATCAAACAGTTGACGTGACTGCACCGCATCTTCACTAATAAAACTGTGCTCTCCCTGTTTAATCTGAATCGCCATCAAGCATTTTATATAAGGATCCAAATCAGGATAGTCATAAGGATAATCCAATGCTTTTACCAGACGTACTTGTGCAAAGCTCGGCAGGCAATCCAGCAAGCGTGCTGCAGTGCCCTGCCCCTTATCCATTACAAATTTTGTGACCGGATTATTCACACCCATGAGTTTTCATCCTTTTCCCATAATTCTTCATTTTTTCTACATGATTAGGGTTTTAGTGACCATATTCTTATATAAGTCTTAATATCAATGTACATAGATCATCTGCCAAATACGCTAACCTGAATTTAATCAGATGTCATTGACAGTTTAAGTGAGATTTTTACAGCACTTTTGCGACTTTGATGTAGAAGTCTGTATAAAAGGAGATAGCTTATGGCGATAAGAATAATAACGGTATCCTTAGCCACTGCATTTTTAGCCGTAGGCTGTGTGGCTTTTCCTGATGATGGTTATTATGACGGACGTTATGACCGTCGCGATCGAGGTTATGACTATCGTTATGATCAAGACCGCCGCTATGACCGGCAACGCTGGGAATATGAACAGCAACGTAAGAGGCTGGAACTGGAACGGCGCAAAAATATTCAGCAGCGTAACTGGGAACAGGAACGTCGTCGGCAAATAGAACTGGATCGTCGTAAAACTCAACTGGAACGACAACGTCTGGAACAGCAACGCAAGAATCTGAGTAACCAGCGTCAGAAACAGGCCCAGGCCGAACGTAAACGTCGCCAGCAGCTGGAACAACGTAAAAAAGTGGCAGAACAGCAGCGTAAACGGGTTCAGCAAAACCGCTCCAATAATCCACGCTGGAATGATCAGCGACGTAAACAGGAACAGCAGCGACCACGTAATCGTCGTGATTAGGCAGAATATAAATAAAAAAAGAGGCCCTGATTTAGATCAGGGCTTTTTTTATGGACTCGGTTTTATGGTTTTGATCTCATTCCAGTTATTTTCTTTGAATAGAAGAAATGTTTTTACTCAACACAGCCTTGATGAAGATGATCCCATTTTATAAGTCGAAAACCGTAGCAAATTTCAGGCAAAAAAAAAGGCTTATCTAGAGAAAAGATAAGCCACGAAAACACATTTCTAAAAAAGAGAAGAAACTACAGCGATAGAATCTGAAATGAATAATATAGCGTTGCTCATTTTTTGTGTAATACTTTATTGCTTAGTTATTAATCGCTTTTATGTCTAAAAAATAATCTGGACAAAAAAAAGCCGGACCATGTGTGAGGGATCCGACTGGAAAAAACAGCTTAAAAAAATAAGGCAACAGCAACCTGGTTCAGCTCTCTCCTCAGAACAAGGTCGCTGTTAATGACGCTATGATGCACCGGTCTTAAAAATATTTAAAACAGATAAAAATTATTATTTCTATCTAAAAATACGATGCTACATTTATGAAAGTCATTAAATCTAAATAAATCCTAAAATTAATCTGTACTTGTGCTTGAATTTTTTACCCCTGCCCCGATTTCTTTAAATAATTAAAAATTTCAATCATGGCAGTTCAGTATTAACGCAGTTAACTCTGACGCCCAAGGACTGTACATGTTTAAAAACCCATTTAAACGGAGTAAATCAATGGCAACTGAGCAGAACGAACAAGTTCAAGATCTTGAGCAAGAGCAAGCGACACAAGAGGTAGAGCAAACTCAAGCTGAACCTGAGCAAGTAGAAGTTACCGTTGAATCTTTACAAGAGCAGATTGCACAACTTGAAGGTGACTTAAAGTTAGAAAAGGCACGCACTGCCAATGCAGTTTACGAAGCACAAAAAAGTGTAGAACGTATTCAGCGTGAATCAGAAAAGCATAAAGACACTGTGCTGGAAAAGTTCTCTAAAGAGCTGCTAGATACAGTGGATAACCTGGAGCGCGCGATTGTTGCTGCAGGGGAAGAACAGGGCTCGTTACGTGAAGGCGTAGAACTGACCCTGAAAGCGTTGCTCAATACACTAGAGAAATTTGGTGTAGTCGCAGTTGATACCGCAAATGGTTTTAATGCTGAATTGCATCAGGCAGTCGGTATTGATCCAAATGCCAAATCTAATGAAATCGGTACAGTCTTGCAAAAAGGCTATGCCCTCAATGGTCGTTTATTACGTCCTGCAATGGTCATGGTTGGCGCTTAAGCGAAATAAATCGGGAGTTTGTGAAATTTTTTCTAAAAATTTACTTGAAAAAAATTGAACGGCTCTCATATCGGATAACAAGTGTAAATCACAAAAAAATTTTTGAGGAAACATCCAAATGGCTAAAATCATTGGTATTGACTTAGGTACTACAAACTCATGTGTTGCAGTACTTGAAGGCGACAAAGTTAAAGTTATCGAAAACGCTGAAGGCGCACGTACAACTCCATCTATTATTGCGTACAAAGATGGTGAGATCCTTGTTGGTCAATCAGCTAAACGCCAAGCGGTAACCAACCCTAAAAACACATTATTCGCGATCAAACGTCTGATCGGTCGTCGTTATGAAGACCAGGCAGTACAAAAAGATATCGGTCTGGTTCCTTACAAAATCCTGAAAGCTGACAATGGCGATGCTTGGGTTGAAGTAAACGACAAGAAACTTGCTCCACAACAGATCTCTGCAGAAGTTCTGAAAAAAATGAAGAAAACTGCAGAAGACTACCTGGGTGAAACAGTCACTGAAGCGGTGATTACTGTTCCTGCTTACTTCAACGATGCACAACGTCAAGCAACTAAGGATGCAGGTAAAATTGCAGGCCTAGAAGTTAAACGTATCATCAACGAACCAACTGCTGCGGCGCTTGCGTTCGGTATGGACAAGAAAGAAGGCGACCGTAAAGTTGCGGTATACGACTTGGGTGGTGGTACATTCGACGTTTCAATCATTGAAATTGCTGACCTTGATGGCGACCAGCAAATCGAAGTGTTATCAACTAATGGTGATACCTTCCTTGGTGGGGAAGACTTCGATAACGCATTGATCGACTACTTGGTTGAAGAGTTCAAGAAAGAACAAAACGTGAATTTGAAAAACGATCCACTTGCGTTACAACGTCTTAAAGAAGCAGCTGAAAAAGCAAAAATCGAGCTTTCTTCTTCTAACGCAACTGAAATCAACCTTCCATACATCACTGCAGATGCGACTGGTCCTAAACACTTAGTGATCAATGTAACTCGTGCAAAACTTGAAGGTTTAGTTGCTGATCTTGTAGCTCGTACCATCGAGCCTTGTAAGATTGCGCTGAAAGATGCAGGTCTTTCAACTTCTGACATCTCTGACGTAATTTTGGTAGGTGGTCAGTCTCGTATGCCGCTTGTACAACAAAAAGTACAAGAATTCTTCGGTCGCGAGCCACGTAAAGACGTGAACCCGGACGAAGCAGTCGCAATGGGTGCTGCGATCCAAGGTGCGGTATTGTCTGGTGATAAAACTGACGTACTTCTTCTTGACGTAACTCCACTAACTCTTGGTATTGAAACCATGGGTGGCGTGTTGACTCCAATCATTGAGAAAAACACGACGATTCCTGCGAAGAAATCTCAGGTGTTCTCAACTGCTGCGGACAACCAGCCTGCTGTAGACATTTCAGTTTACCAAGGTGAACGTAAAATGGCTCAACAAAACAAATTGTTGGGTAACTTCCAGTTAGGCGACATCCCACCTGCTCCACGTGGTGTGCCACAAATTGAAGTATCGTTCGACATCAACGCGGATGGTATCTTGAAAGTATCTGCGAAAGATAAGAGCACTGGTAAAGAGCAATCTATCCAGATCAAAGCAAACTCAGGTTTGTCTGATGCTGAAATCGAAGCAATGATCAAAGATGCTGAAGCAAATGCTGAAGAAGACCGTAAGTTCGAAGAGCTTGCAAAAGCACGTAACGAAGCGGATGCGCTAGTTTCTTCTGCTCAAAAAGCAGTAAAAGATCTTGGCGAACAAGTGACTGCTGACGAAAAAACTGCAATCGAAACTGCGGTTTCTGAGTTAGAAGCGTCTACGAAAGAAAATGATGTTGAAGCAATCAAAGCGAAAACTGAAGCATTGCAAAACATTATTATGCCGATCACTCAACGTGCTTATGAAGCAGCTCAAGGCCAAGGCGGTGCACAAGGTTTCGATCCTAATGCATTCCAAGGCGGCGAAGGCCAAGCCCAAAAAGCAGATGACGGCGTAGTTGATGCTGAATTCACTGAAGTAAAAGATGACAAAAAATAATTTGTCACTTTGAGAAAAAGACCGCATTTTATGCGGTCTTTTTTTTGTTCAATACATAGGCAATAGAATCTTTTTTAATTAAACTATAATGAAATAAATAACTTAAAAATAAAAACGTATGCAGAATTTTGTTAAGCTTTTTCTTCTGGCTTCCGGGCTTGCGATCATGCTGCTCTACCCGATGGGCAATCTGCTTCTGATCTTACCGCCGAATGTGGTACTCGCGCCTTTTAATTACCTGCAAACTTTCGGAATTGAAGCTTCTTTTTCCTTGGGTTTTCTGATTGCCATTATTGTATTACTGATCCTGGCAGTACCTCAGCGTTATCCTTCCGGAAAAGGCTTTATCATTCTAGCTATTGGATTGCTGAGCTATATTATTTTCCAGATCTTTAAATCTGAAATCACGCTGTATGCCTTTAATCACCAAACCAGACATTCCTATAACCTGAAATATTTAATTGAATTTATGATCTTCTTATTGAATGGTATAGGCCTTGGTTTTATCTATCATTCCAATATGCCAAGACAGGTTGAACAGTGGAAAGGTAAAAAATCATAATCTGACCTGAACAGAACCGTGCATAAGCACGGTTTTTTATTGCCACTTTTTATCGCTCTGACGCTAGGATTTTGCTGGTTTTTTAGCTACATTGAGCCAAACAATATTTAAAAAAACACTATGCGTCTTTTAAGCTTTCTGGGGATTGTCGTTTTCATTGTGTCACTGTTTTTGTATCTACAAACCAAGACCCATCCACAATTAAAATTTAATTCCCTGACTGACCGTTTGACCCATCCTTTCGATACCCGCTTACGTTTCCGGATTGACCAGGTCGATCCTGGCTTTGGCCTGACCCGTGATGAGGTCATTCAATTAAGTCAGGAAGCGATTCAGATCTGGCATGAAGGAACCAGTCGCGATGATCTGATGGTCTATGATGAGAATGCTCAGCTGGCCATTCAACTGATTTATGATCAACGCCAACAGGACTATGAAGCCTTTAAAAAGGTTGAAAAAAAGTTACTTGCCGATGAAGCCAGATATCAGCGTGAAGTCAGCAATCTGCAAGTTTCACAGAAAAATCTGGAAGATCAGCAGCAACGACTGATCCAGCAAAAAAGTCAGCTTGAGTTTGAATTTCAAACTTTATTGCAACGCCGTCAACAAGCCAGCTCATCTGCCGAGCGTGAACAGCTTCAGTATGAGATGGAAATGCTCAAGCCTAAACTGGAAAGTTTTAAGCGCGAATATGCCTATCTTCAGGAACAGCTATCTTCATTTAATCAGCAAGTTTCTGTTCATCAAAACAGTGTGCAAAGCCATCAGCGAAATATCCAGCAGGCCCAGCAGCGTTTTCCCCCACGCCAGTTTCATAAGGGTATTTTTATGGGAGATAAGATCCAGATTTACCAGTTTGATGCCAAAGATGATTTACGTTTAACTTTGGCACATGAGCTGGGCCATGCCTTGGGTCTCTATCATCATAATGATCCGGAAGCCTTAATGTATCCTGTATTGGGTGAACAGAATCTGCAAGATTTCAAACTACGCCCGGCAGACAAGACCCTATTGTATACCCGATAACATTCAGGTTTTAATTCCCTATATTATTTATGTGTTTAGGCTAGTAAAAATACAACTTGGTTTCATTTCATGTTATTGTGAAGAACAGTAGGACGTCTTAGGCCAACTTTCTTGGAGATTCATGTGAGTTACTACCATATTTTAATTGAAGTAAATGACCACATTAGTACGATTGATGAAACCCGTGATATCGAGATCTTTGATATCGAGGATATTCAACCTTATCTTCATTCAATTTTGCTGCCTTATTTCAATGAACAGCTGATCGAGCTGAATGATGAAAATCTTGAATTTAAGGATATTTTGCATCTGCAAGTGAAACAGACTTTGTTACCGATCAATGACTTGATTGAGGAAGAACAGCGTCTGTTGCCGAGTGATACGGACATTACCATTACAGCCTACGAGATATTTAATAACCGCGAACTGAGTCAGGATGTCACTACAGTGATTTTTGACCTGCTTGAAGCGGTCAAACTGGAAAGCTAAGCTTTCTTCAGATATAAAAAAGTCCTCATATGAGGACTTTTTTATTCAACTTGATAGGTATTAGATCGAGAATGAAGATCCACAACCACAGGTCGTGGTCGCATTCGGGTTTTGTACCACAAAACGTGAACCTTCCAGACCTTCAACATAGTCAACCACTGAACCGACCAGATATTGATAGCTCAGAGAATCGACCAGCATTTTGACATCGCCATTGACGAATTCTGCATCATCTTCATTTTGGCTTTCCGCAAAGTTAAAGCCATAAGAGAAACCTGAACAACCGCCACCGGTGACATACACACGGAGCATTAAGTCTTGGTTACCTTCACTGTCACGCAACTGGCGTACTTTATTTGCGGCATTGTCGGTGAGCACAAGCGCTTGAGCATTCATGGCGGATTCCTCTGTTGAATGGAATGTCTTTAAAAAGAAAAGACCATATTTTAAGTATAACACACTCAATATATGGTCAGTCTGTACAGATTAAAAGTCAAATCAGAGTAATTTTATCAGGATTTTTTATAGTTCTCATCCTGTAATGCACATTCGAAGTTTTTCGGATTTTGCTTGCAGCGGAATTGCCAGAGTAACTTCATCATGCGTTTATCATAAATACCCCGTTTGGTCAGATCAATCCGCGAATCACGCATCAGCTTTTGGTAACCTGGCTTATCTGCTTCAGGAATATCCATCCAGTATTTAGAGGGAATATCTGCCTTCATTTTACCCAAAATTCCAAAAGCACGTGGTAACTGGCTTTTCACCCATTCACGTGATTTTTGTCCATATCCTGCCGGGAATTTATCTGGACGAATAATAATATTACCGGTGACCTGCAATACCGGATAATTCACAATAGCACCCTTGCTACCCAAACCTTTATGCAGTTCTAGCGGTTTAAATACAGCAGCCGGCGCGCCAATAATATCGACCTGACCATTGTTAAATTTAGAGCCAAAGTTGGTCACATCGGCGCTGACTGCCTGTGCACCCACCTGTTGAACCATGATTTTTTGTGCTTCGTCATAGTCAAGTACAGCAATTTTTTTACCTGCTGCTTTTGCAACAGTATTAATACTCCGGTCATTGACCATCAGGAAGGCATCGCCTACCGGAATTACCCCTGCGACTTCATACTTGCCTTGAACCATGAGCTTGGCAAAGGTCGGACTCGCCAGGCCTTGCATAACTTTTACCGCCAGGTTCAGATCAGGAATTGCACCAATCGCATCGAGTGAACCAGTAAAACGGTTGAACTGACGGCCACGCATACCCGTGACACTGATCCCGTCACATTTACCAGCTTTAAAATCTTCTGCGACGACGGCTTCATTGGTATTTACCCTGAGCTCGATATCAGCACCCCAGTTTTTTGCAGCCAGCTGATAGTCTTTCATTACAGCATAAACGTCACCATTTTTGCCGACCAGATCGAATACACATACCACCTGTTTTGCCTGAGCCAGACCTGAAACTGTCACGAGTGCTGCACCTACAGCCAGGGCTTTCCATCCTCTCTGCATCATTTTGCTTTCCTTGATTGCCTTGTTTTTGTTATCTGCTTTAAGTACTACATGTTATTGTTTTTTATACTAAACATGAAAGCATTATTTTTAATCAGCTTAACTGCTTTGCCGTGATCTGCAATGGCAGATCTGACTTTGTTTAATATAAAAAAAGCTTAGATAAATCTAAGCTTTTTTCCTTAAAAATCAAATTATTCGCCAGAAAGTGAACATTCAAAGTTGGCCTTATCGACAGAGCAACGCGCACGCTTCAGTACTGACATCATGCTGGCATCATAGATTCCACGCTTGGTCATATCCATACGCCCTTCACGTAATAGCTTCTGGTACTTGGTTTTGTCTTCCGCGCTCAGATTCAGCTTATATTTCGCTGGAATACCGGCTTCCAGACGATTGATCATCGCCATGCTCTTAGGCAGATTTTTAATGAACCAGTCACGAGACTTCTGACCAAAACCAGCCGGGAATTTTTCCGGACGAATCACAAAGTCAGAAGTGACATGCAGTACCGGGAAGTTAAACATGGCACCGCTATTGCCCAAACCTTTATAGATTTCGAGTGGCTTATACGCATACGCCGGTGCGCCCACCATATCGACCTGACCATTATTAAACTTGGCCACGAAGTTGGATACATCAGACACTACAGCCTGAGCACCTACACGTTGAACCATGATTTTTTGCGCATCATCATAGCCAAGAACAGCAAACTTCTTGCCTGCCGCTTTTTCAATGGAGTTAATATTTTTGTCACGTACAAAGATAAAAGCTGAACCTAATGGCGCAATCCCAGCCACCTCATATTTTTTACCGCCCATGGTGGTAACCATTTTAGCGGCATTACGCTTATCCAAAGCGAAGCTAATCGCACGCTGTGCAATGGCATTACTTGGAGCACCACCTAAGGCATCGATTGAACCGGCAAACTTGTTGTATTGACGGGCACGCATGGCGGTCATGAATACACCATCACATTTGCCAGCCTTAAAGTCATTGTCAGCGACGGCTTCATCCTGACGGGCGATCAGATTAATATCTGCGCCCCAGCCTTTTGCTGCCAGTGCCCATTCCTGAGCCATCTGGAAAGACTCGCCAGATTTACCAAGTAGGTCAAACACACAGATATCGACCTTTTCTGCATGTGCCACACCTGCAAAACCAAATGCAGAAAATGCAGCCAATGATAAGAGTGTTTTTTTCATTTTAGTTATCCTTTGAAATCTTGTTGTTAGCTGAGTGTCCGTACACGCGTCAAATATTAAGCAAATTTATTTTAAAAAAATAGAGCATTTACTCCAGATAAAAGCGGCTTTTTGGCCTATAAAGATAAATCAGTTTTTCTTGATTTCTTTTATCTTATTTTTTATAAATATATCAGCATCTTAATATTTTAGCTTAGCTACTTTGAATTACATTTCATTCGCTGTAGTTACAAAGATATACATGATTTTAAAACTATTCACCACTAATTGAGCATTCGAAATTGGTTCTTTCCACAGTACAGCGTGCCCGTTTTAATACCGTCATCATGCCAGCATCATAGATGCCCTGTTTGGTTAAATCCATGCGTCCTTCACGCAGAATTTTTTGATAACTGACCTGTTCCTCACGACTCAGGTTCAGAACATATTTACGCGGGATTTCTGCTTCCATCCGTTTTACCATCGCGAAGCTGCGTGGTAACTGCTTAACAAACCATTGTCGGGAATTGGCTGCAAACTGTTCCGGAAATTTATCCGGTCGAATAATCAGATCTGCTGTGACATTGACCACCGGAAAGTTAATCATGGCTCCTTTTTGGCCCAGTCCTTTAGTCACTTCGAGAGGTTTAAAGGCATAAGCGGGCGCTGCCACAATATCCACTTCACCCTGATTAAATTTACGGATGAAATTGGAAATTTCCGAATTTACCGGTACAGCTTCTACCCGGTTCACCATAATGGTTTGGGCATAGTCATAATGTAGAACTGCAAACTTCTTGCCTTTAATATGTTCTAGCTTGTTCATATTACGATCACGGACAAAGATATAAGCAGGACCAATCTGGCCAATACCGGCTACTTCAAATTTTTCCTTGCCAATCTGAGTGGTCATGCGCTTGGTATTACGCTTATCCAGCACATAACTCACCGCTTTCATGGCAATGTCATTATTAGGAACGCCGCCAATGGCATCAATGGAGCCTGCAAATTTGTTATAAGCTCGCGCGCGCATGGAGGTCATATAGAAGCCATCGCATTTTCCGGCTTTGGCATCCTGATCGACTTTGGCTTCATCCTGATAAGCAATCAATTGAACCGTAGCCCCCCACTGCTTGCTGGCTAATGCCCATTCTTCCAGCAGTTTGAAGGATTCACCCGATTTTCCCAGTAAATCAAATACACAGACATTGACTGGGGCAGCATGTGCACTCGAAGCCCATAGGCCCAGTGCAGATAAAATTAAAAATCCTTTTTTCATTTTTATTCTACTCAATATTATTATGAGCCTTGATGGCTCTATCTTTCGGTTTTTAAACAAAATAGAGTATTTACTCAAAACATAGATTCATCATATATGAATCTATAAATTTTTAAAGCTTGAACAGGATAAACTGCAACGAAGATTTTTTGTTTTCTCCCGGCTTTCCATTAGAATAGCGGCATTCTCTTTTGCCCTTGTTAGTAAGTTCAATGATTCAGTTAGACCAAGTTTCGTTACGCCGTGGTGGGCGAGTGTTATTTCAAAAAGCCTCCATGCAGCTTCATCCCGGCTGGAAAATTGGTTTAACCGGCGTGAATGGTGCAGGAAAATCCACCCTGTTTGCGGCTCTTTTAGGTGAGCTCAGTGCAGATGAGGGCTCGCTAACCCGTCCATCCGTTTGGACCGTAGCGCATATGGCTCAGGAAATTAAAGCGCTAGATATGCCGGCCATTGATTTTGTTCTGTCAGGCGATGAAGAGTATTGGGATATACAGGCTAAACTAGCGCATACGGAACAGCTTTCTGATGCAGAACTGGCACAGCTACATGGCCGTTTTGACGAGATTCATGGCTATTCCGCTCCCTCTAAAGCAGCACAGTTAATGGCTGGTTTAGGCTTTATGGATCATCAGATTCGCCTGGATGTTTCCAGCTTTTCAGGCGGTTGGCGGATGCGTTTGAATTTGGCCCGTACCCTGATGAGCCGTTCAGACCTGCTATTACTCGATGAACCGACCAACCACTTGGATCTGGATGCGATTTTGTGGCTCGAAGACTGGTTAAAGGCGTATGAAGGCACTTTAGTGCTAATTTCGCATGACCGTGATTTTCTGGATGCCGTGACGGATCATATTCTGCATATCGAAAATCAGGAACTCACCCTCTATACCGGTAATTATTCAACTTTTGAAGTGACCCGTAGCGAGCGTCTGGCGCAACAGCAACAGGCCTTTGAGAAACAGCAGGAAGCCCGAGCACATTTACAAAAATTTATTGACCGTTTCAAAGCCAAAGCAACTAAAGCACGTCAGGCCCAAAGCCGGATCAAAATGCTGGAGCGTATGCAGGATCTCGCCCCTGCTCATGTAGATACGCCTTTTACCTTCAGTTTCCGTGAACCGACCAAAATGAGTTCACCACTTCTGGCCTTGGAACAGGCGGAAATTGGTTATGGCGATAAATCGATTGCCAGCAAAATTAATCTGCAAATCACTCCAAATTCACGTATCGGTTTATTGGGGATGAATGGTGCGGGTAAATCAACCCTGATCAAAACCTTAGTCGGAGATTTGCCTTTATTAAATGGTCAACGTAAAGCCTCAGAATTACTCAATATTGGTTATTTTGCCCAGCACCAGATGGATGCTTTGGACGCTAATGCCAGCCCAATGCTACAACTGGCACGTATCGCCGATCCAAAAATCAGTGAAGCTTCTTTACGCTCTTTCCTCGGCAGTTTCGGTTTTAGCGGTGAGCGCATGGATACCCCATGTGAGAGTTTCTCTGGGGGTGAACGTGCACGTTTGGCTTTGGCTTTAATTGTTTGGCAGCGTCCAAATGTACTGATTCTGGATGAACCGACAAACCATCTGGACCTGGATATGCGCCATGCCCTGACTATGGCTTTGCAGGATTTTGAAGGTGCGGTGGTACTCGTTTCGCATGAACGTCAATTGATTGCGACAGTATGTGATGAATTGCTGTTAGTACATGCCGGACGTTGTACCGAATTTGAGGGTGATTTGCAGGACTATGCCAAATGGTTACGTGAAGCGCGTCAACAGCAGATCAATGCACAGAATGCCTTAGCCAAAGCACAGGTAGTAGAAACAGAAGCTAAACCTGTGGTGGTAGCCAAAGTAGATAAGGAAGCACAGCGCAAACTGGCCGCTCAGCGTCGTGAGCAGACTCGTCCGATTCGCAAGAATATCGAAAAATGCGAAGCGCAAATTGACAAGTTACAACCGCGTCTGGCAGAAATTGAAGAATTGCTGGCAGATAGCGCTTTATATGAAGCTGCACGTAAAGATGACTTGCTGAAACTTATGAACGAGCAAACTGAACTGAAACAGAAACTGGAAACTGCCGAAGAGCAAATGCTAGAACTGATGATGGAGCTAGAAAGTTTGGAGCAATCTTTTCAGGAAGGTTAAGTTTTAAACCTTGATTCAAATCTTAGAGATTAGCTGCAACTGGAGCTAATCTCTTTTTTATACTTTTTATATATTGCTCTCTCCATCTTTTCCCTGATTTTTTTATCGAAACCGTTTTTTGACATATTTTGTAGTGAATTACGCAAATCCTATATAAGTTTATTTTTTAAACACTCGGATGTCTTATTTCATACATTAATTTACAGCGATTTCCTGGCGCATAAGGCTCTAATAAAAGTGTTTTTTATTTTTGGTAGCCTTGATACGAGTCTGTTTAATGTTGAACTAGAGAGAGGAAATCCGCATGCGTGCTCTTACCTATCATGGTGCTCGGGATGTACGAGTTGAATCCGTTCCAGATCCAGTGATTCAGGAACCAGATGACGTCATTTTAAGGGTGACAGCGACTGCCATCTGTGGCTCAGATCTGCATCTATACCGGGGTAAAATCCCGGCCACTGAAGATGGCGATATTTTCGGCCATGAATTTATGGGAATTGTAGAAGAAGTCGGCCCTGAAGTCACAGAAGTCAAAAAAGGCGACCGGGTAATTATTCCTTTCGTGATTGCATGTGGTCACTGTTTTTTCTGTGAACATGAACTGATGGCTGCCTGTGAAAATACCAATACTGGCCGTGGTGCAATTATCAATAAGAAACAAATTCCACCAGGTGCGGCTCTGTTTGGTTATAGCCATTTATATGGCGGTGTACCAGGCGGACAGGCTGAATATGTTCGTGTGCCTAAAGGTAATGTGGGCCCATTTAAAGTGCCAGGATCATTACCGGATGAAAAAGTCCTGTTTCTGACTGATATCTTGCCTACTGCATGGCAGGCTGTAACCAATGCCCAGGTCACTCGCGGCTCCAGTGTTGCGATTTATGGTGCTGGTCCAGTTGGTTTACTGTCGGCTGCCTGCGCACGTATGCTGGGTGCCGAACAGATCTTTATGGTCGATCACCACCCTTACCGTCTGCGTTTCGCCCATCAAACTTATGGTGCAATTCCAGTGAATTTTGATGAAGTCGATGCAGCTGAATATATTATTCAAAATACTGCCGGTCATCGTGGTGTTGATGCCGTCATTGATGCGATTGGTTTCGAGGCCAAAGGCAGTTTGCTTGAAACTGTGATGACGAATCTAAAAATTGAAGGTTCGAGCGGCTTTGCCCTACGTCAATGTATCGCCGCAGTACGCCGTGGTGGTGTGGTGAGTGTGCCAGGTGTATATGCTGGTCCAATTCATGGCTTCCTGTTTGGTGATGCCTTCGATAAAGGCTTGACCTTTAAAATGGGTCAAACACATGTACATAAATTCTTGCCACAATTACTTGAATATGTAGAAAATGGCCAGCTGTCTCCAGAAGTGATTATTACCCATCGCATGAAACTGGAAGAAGCTGCTGAAGGCTACCGTATTTTTGATAAACGTGAAGAAGACTGCCGCAAGATTATTCTGACCCCATAAATACAATGGTAAAAAATAGAAAGCGCCGTTAGGCGCTTTTTTTATTTTTGATCACCATTTTATAAACCGTATTTTTTTCTATTTTCAGTTTCTAAAAGCTCAGATCTATTGTCTGTTTATCAAATGAACTGGCACTAGGTCACGTGATGACCCAGCTTAAAAAAACTAAGCTATAGAAGTAAAAGTTAGAAAAATCTATAAGCCTATGATTCAGTAATAAAAAATTGAAAGTTCACTTGATTATTAAATTAATTGTGTAGTTTAGCTACAGTGAAGATTTTTAGAATTAAAATATGTTCCACGCTGATTGTTAATTAAATCTACAATATCAATATAAACCATTAATTTTTAAGTTATTTATATAATTTACCATTAAAAACAGATAAAAACTCACCTGAACTGGTTGCCGTTAAAGAACATAGAAGATATGGCTCCAACTAGTCTTTTAAATTCAAAAACCCATTTTAAATTTAAAAACACTTATCCACAAGATAGAGAAATTAAATTTAAATTTAAAAAATTAAGAGATAAGAAAGACAATATAACTTGTGGATAAATACTATCTTATTCACATAAAAAAATATGGATAACTTTGCAGTTATCCACACGATTGATCAGGGTTCAAACAAAATTTAAAACAACACTATTCAAATATTTTTAGAAAATTTCGAAGTAACTTAATAAATCATTGGAACTTTAGGATTTAAAAAATCTAAGTTCTAGAATTTTCCATTCATCCTCTAGCTTCCAGATCTCCTGAAGACGCTGTTTATTATTTTCCAGTCCAATCAAGATCCGGCATTCGGTCTGATCTTCATTGTACTCGTATTCTTCATATTCTATGTCTGGCTTCAGCGGTTTCCATACACCGTTTTGTACCGCATGAGCGATCCGGTCATAACGCAGATAACTTCCTTCTACGCGGCCTTCCTGTTCAAAAACCACCTGAAAGTCCTGATGTTCGTAGTGGCGCAGCACATCATAGTCGCCACTATAGAATGCATTGGCCCAGATCTCACGTATTTCTTCAAGCTGGCTATCCATGGATAAACCTCTTTATAAATAAGACTTGATTCTACTGAACTAGGTTTTTTAAGACCTAGCATTAGCAGATCATTGGTCTAAAAACTGCTTAGATTAAAATTATTCTAAACAGTTCATCTGGCATTAATAGAAAATTTACGTAAAAAAAGCGCCTTAAAAGGCGCTTTTTCGTTTCGATTTATTCCGATGGATCAGGTATCAATATCGGCATTCAAGGCATTTTCTTCAATGAAGGCACGACGTGGTTCCACATCATCCCCCATCAGACAAGAGAACATACGGTCTGCTTCAATCGCATCCTGTACCGTCACTTGTAGCATGTTACGGTTTTCTGGATCCATCGTGGTTTCCCACAGCTGGTCTGCGTTCATCTCACCCAGACCTTTATAACGCTGGATCATCATGCCGCGGCGAGAGTCTTGCAGAATGTGCTGCCAAACCTGATGGAAACTGCTGACCTGAATCTTGCGCTCACCTTTCTGTAAATAAGCACCCTCTTCAAGCAGCGTGAACCAGCTTTTCGAATTTTTCAGTAAACGTGCATATTCACTTGAGCTGAGCAGGCTAGCATCTAGCAGGTAATGATGCGGCAGGTTATGCACATAAATTGTAATCCGTGGTAACCAGCTTTCTACGATCTGGCCATCAACACCTTTTTCAAAACGTTCCAGACTCAATTCAGGACGTAAACTTGGCTGGATTTTTTCAATCGCTGCACGCAGGTCTTCACCCCAGGTTTCCACATACGCTTTATCTTCCAGCTGATCCAGCTTGAATGCTTCGAGTGAAATCAACGCATCCAGCAAGCTTGCAGGATAACGTACAGTTAAACGTGCCAGGCTCTTCTGTGAAGTTTGATAATCAGTAATCACATTGGCCAGAGCTTCACCACGAATCGCAGGGGCATCAGCACTGATATGCAGTTCCAGCTCATCAATCGCATTCGAAATCAGGTAAGTTTCCAGTGCATCATTGTCCTTGATGTACTGTTCCTGTTTGCCTTTTTTCAGCTTGTACAATGGTGGCTGCGCAATATAGATATGACCACGTTCCACCAGTTCCGGCATTTGACGGAAGAAGAAAGTCAGCAACAACGTACGAATGTGTGAACCATCCACGTCAGCATCGGTCATGATGATGATTTTGTGATAACGCAGCTTGTCCGGGTTATATTCTTCACGACCAATCCCACAGCCGAGTGCCGTAATCAGCGTGCCCACTTCTGCAGAAGAAATCATACGGTCAAAGCGGGCACGTTCCACGTTCAGGATCTTACCTTTTAGCGGCAGAATTGCCTGCATCTTACGGTTACGGCCCTGTTTTGCAGAACCGCCCGCAGAGTCACCTTCGACCAGGTACAGTTCAGATAAAGCTGGATCTTTCTCTTGGCAATCCGCCAGTTTACCTGGAAGACCGGCGATATCGAGCGCACTCTTACGACGGGTCATTTCACGGGCTTTACGCGCCGCATCACGGGCACGCGCTGCATCAATGATCTTGCCTGCAATTGATTTAGCCGCCTGTGGATTCTCTAACAGATATTCAGAGAATGCCTTGTTCATGGCCTGCTCAACGGCAGATTTCACTTCACTCGATACCAGTTTTTCTTTGGTTTGTGAAGAGAATTTCGGATCCGGCACTTTTACTGACACAATCGCAGTCAAACCTTCACGCGCATCATCACCTGAAACCACAACTTTTTCTTTTTTCAGGATATTTTCACTGTCCATGTAGTTATTTAAACCACGGGTCAGTGCTGCACGGAAACCGGCTAAGTGAGTACCACCATCCTTTTGCGGGATGTTGTTGGTAAAGCAGCGTACATTTTCCTGATAAGAATCATTCCATTGCAGTGCAACTTCTACACCAATGCCATTTTCCGCCTGAGTGGTGAAATGGAAAATGTCATTCAGGTGGGTTTTACCTTGGTTAATGTACTTAACAAACTCAGCCAAACCGCCTTCATAGTCAAAAATGTATTCGGCATTGATACGTTCGTCACGTAATACGATTCGTACACCTGCATTCAGGAAGGACAGTTCACGTAAACGACGTGCCAGAATATCGACATTAAAAATGGTCTGGCTAAAGGTTTCAGCACTTGGCCAGAAACGCACGCGAGTACCGGTCTTATCGGTCTCACCCACCACTTTTAACGGGAATTTTGGATCACCATGACGGTATTCCTGTTCATGGATTTTACCGGCACGATGAATAGTTAATTCCAGTTTTTCTGACAATGCATTTACTACGGATACACCTACACCGTGCAGACCGCCAGAAACTTTATAGCTGTTATCATCAAACTTACCGCCAGCATGCAGAATGGTTAAAATTACTTCTGCAGCAGACACACCTTCTTCAGGATGAATGTCGGTCGGAATACCACGGCCATTATCTGATACTGAAACTGATTCATCTTCATGAATAGTCACTAAAATTTCATCACAGTGACCTGCCAGCGCCTCATCAATCGAGTTATCTACGACCTCGAAGACCATGTGGTGTAAGCCGGTACCATCGTCTGTATCACCAATGTACATGCCTGGACGCTTACGTACTGCGTCTAAACCACGTAATACCTTGATGCTAGAGGAATCATAAGCTTTTTCAGTGGTTTGTTCTGTTTGAGAAGCAGCTTGATCTTCTGAACTCATGGTTTCTCCCTAGTGAAATATAGGTTTATCCAAAGATAGGTAAAAATTTAAAAACTATTGCACAACAACTTGAACTGTACCGTTTTCAACATTGAATAACTGATATGAGATAGACAGATCATGTAGGTGCTTTTGTACTGATTCATGGTCTAAAGTGGTAATAAAAACTTGACTACCAAGCTGGCTCAATCGCTCAATTAAACGTTGTTGTGCGGTTAAATCTAATTCTGCTGTCACATCATCTAATAATACCACAGTTTCCTTATTACAAGAATGCAGCATTGCGATTTGCGACAGTTTAAGCGCCATCATTAAAAGCTTTTTTTGTCCGCGAGATAAGATCACATCAGCATCCCCCAAAGGGGTCTTGAGACGCAAATCTGCGCGATGTGGACCATATTCGGTATAGCGTCGTTCCACATCTTTATCATGATGATTGGTCAGGTCATTCAGCAGGCCGTTTTCGCTGTGAAAGCCAGGGCTGTATTCCAGAGAAATCTCCAGATCAGGCAGTAGATGCTTGAGATCATCCTCAAAAAATGGCTTCCACTGTTCCACGATGCCGACACGCTGGGAGTGCAAAATCTCGCCATACTCACTCAGCATCTGGTTCCACGGTTCCAGATCAGACAAACTTAGAAAACGTTTGGATTTAAGCAGACTGTTCCGCTGTTTTAAGGCTCGTGAATAATATTGCCAGGCATGATAAAACTCTGGTTCCACGTGGAACATTAACCAGTCCAATAACTGACGACGTGGTTTGGCGCCATGATCGATAATATCGGTACTTTGTGGATCAAGCAGTTGTAAGGGCAACATTTTAGCAAGCTGGCCTTGAGTCGCAATCGCATCGCCATTGACCTTAATCAGCTGTTCCCCGCTGGCCATTTTTTGCATGCCGACTTTTTCAGTTTCCGATTGGGCGAACACAATCGCATCCGAGGCACCATGCTGAATGTAATTTTTCGGGATATGGGTACGAAAGGAACGTCCTGTGGCCAGTAAATGAATAGCTTCCAGTACTGAAGTCTTGCCTGAACCATTCTGGCCATAAAAAACATTAAACGGTTGCAATCCCTGGAGTGCAACCGTTTTTAAATTTCGTACACGTTCAATATGAAGACGCGTAATATGCATAGCGTTGGCTTAGCTCAGCTGTCGCTTAGACACGCATTGGCATCACGACATAGGTCTGATCGGTATGAGACGGATCCTGAACCAGTACAGACTGATTCGCTTCAGTCATGGTCATTGATACATCTTCACCGTCCAGTACCCCTAGCACTTCAATCAGGTATTGCGCATTGAATGACATTTCCAGTGGTGCATCTGCATACTGGATGGCCAGATCTTCAATCGCCTCATCCTGTTCCGGGTTATTGGCACGAAGTTGTAATGAACCGGCATTAAAGTTCAGGAATACGCCACGCAGTTTTTCATTACTCAAAATAGCCACGCGTTGTAAAGATTGCTTAAACACGTCATGCGCAATAATCACATTCTTGTCGCCACCACGTGGAATCACACGGCGGTAGTCCGGGAATTTACCGTCAATCAGTTTCGTAGTGAAACGAACTGTGATATCGGTCTGTTCTTTATCACGGCTGGCCATGCGAATGGTCACATTCAATAATTCACGACCAATCAGCAGAGAAAGCTGCTCATCTTCAACGCTTAATAAACGTTGCAATTCAGCGACTGCCTTACGTGGAACAATGGCTTGAATCGGTTGAGTTGCTGTCGATTGTGCTGCTGTTTCACACAGTGCCAAGCGGTGACCATCTGTCGTTACCGCACGAAGCTGATTGGCGTCAATTTCAAGTAAAGTACCGGTCAGGTAGAAACGCACATCCTGCACTGCCATTGCGAAAGCCGTTTTTTCAAACAGACGCTTTAATTCGCGCTGAGTCACAGTCACTTGCGTGCCTTGAGTATTTTCAGTATTCAGTAATGGATAGTCATCCGCAGGCAAAGTACCGAGCACAAAACGACTATTTCCAGATTTCAGGATACAACGCTGGTCATCGGTAATTTGCAGGTCGATCAGGGCTGCTGATGGCAAAGATTTACAGATATCAATCAGCTTACGTGCTGGAACAGTGGTTTCACCGGCTTGCAGGCATGCACCTTCAGCCAACTGTGTGCTGGCAACCAGTTCTACTTCCAGATCCGAACCGGTGACGGTCAAAGCTTCAGCAGTCACCTGGATTTTCAGGTTTGAAAGAATATTTAAGGTATGGCGACGTTCAACCGCTCCTACGACATGTGAGAGAACATTCAGTAAGCTTTCTTTCGCGATTTTTAAACGCACGGTACATTCCTCTAAAGCTGAAGATTAATAAGATAAAAGTTGAATTTTTAGCAGTTAACTATGCGGCAAAACAGGCCGCATAGCAAGAACAGAATTTGAGCGTTTTAGGTCAACTCTGCAACAGGCGTTGCAGGTTTTTATAGTCCTCATTGAAGATCGGATCTTCTTCACGCAAGCTCTGTACTTTTTCGCAGGCATGCATGACTGTACTGTGATCTCGACCACCAAAAGCCATACCAATTTCCGGGAAACTGTCTCCAGTCAGTTCACGTGCCAGACCCATTGCAAGCTGACGTGGACGCGCATAAATACGGGTACGTTTTGGACCTACCAGCTCTTTAAGTGGAATGCGAAAATACTCACTCACTACACGCTGGATATTTTCAGTGCTGATGGTCCGGGCACGAATTGCGAGGACATCTTTCAAAGACTCACGCACCACATCCAGATCAATCGGTGTTCCTTTAAAACGCGAGATCGCCACCACTTTGTTTAGCGCACCTTCCAGTTCACGGACGTTCGCTACTACTTGTTGGGCGATAAATAGCGCACAGTTACGTGGTAAATCTACACCGGTGTTTTCGGCTTTTTTCAGCAAGATTTCAATTCGGGTTTCGATATCGGGTGGTTCCACACCCACAGAAAGTCCCCAGGAAAAACGTGAAACCAGACGTGGATCCAGTTCGGTCAATTCTTTAGGATAACGATCCGAGGTGAGAATAATTTGCTTCGATTCATCCAATAGCGCGTTAAAGGTATAGAAGAACTCCACCAGACTGGCTTCTTTACCTGCCAGCAAATGAATATCATCGACTAGCAAAAGATCCAGTGAACGGCAGTTTTTCTTAAACTCTTCAACCTTGCCCTGTTGTAGGGAACTGACAAAATCCTGCACAAAGCTTTCCGCAGTCATATACATTACGCGGGCATTGGGTTTTGCCTGTAATAATGCATTCCCGACGGCCTGCATCAAGTGGGTTTTACCCAGACCAGTCGGACCATATAAAAATAGCGGGTTATGTTGTGAAGCCCCGAGTTGGGTTAACACCTTACGACAGGTTTCAGCTGCCATCTGGTTAGAACGGCCTTCAACAAATAACGAGAAGGTAAATAAAGGGTTCAGCTGACGTTTACGGCTATTTTTGCCTGAATCTTCTTTTTCTTTCTTAGGACGCGGTGCTGGCGCAACCACAGGTGCAGATTCCAAAGCCGCTGTTGTCGTCGCTGGCTGTTCACTGGCAGATAAAATTGCACCTGGACGTGAATCCACCAGAATTTCAACTTTACGTACGCGACCTTCAGACAGCTGTTCGGCCAAAATCGAAATCAGTTCCAGATGATGCTCTTGAATGTAGCGCGTCCAATATGGATTAGGTGCATAAAGACGCAGGGTATCGTCCAGCTCTTCTGCAACCAACGGGCGAATCCACATTGTAAAGACATTTCCAGAGAGCTCTTGTCGCAAGCGATTTAAGCAGTCTGTCCAAAGCATGTGAATCCCCTATTCATTCCATTGTTAATCAAAAAGGCTGACCGCGACCAAAGCGGGTCGCCATTCTAACCAAGTTATCCACATCTGTCATGGCAATTTCCACAGATTTTGCGCAAAAAGCAGTCATGGTGGATAAATTTAAATTTAAAAAGCTGGTGTGGATAAGTTTATCCGCAAGCTGTGGATAAAATATAACACAAAGTTATCCACAAAGTATAAAATTAATAAAAACAGTTTTATCCACAAACTAAGTTTTTGTTTATTTAATACAAAATTAGCTTTTCCACAGAAAAAGTCCACCCTAATAGTAATAAATTTAAATTTATAAATTTGAATTTATTTATAAGATTTGATTCTTTTGTGGATAACTGAGAAAAGTTTAAATTTAAATTCAAAACTTATGGGTTAAATTTAGATTTCACATAAGTTGTGGATAACTATGTTGATATAAGTGTTAATAACTTATATTTAATTTTAAAACAAATAGTTATATTGTGGTTAACTTATATATAGGTATTTGAATACAATTTTTTTAATCCCTATTTACAATTTTGATTTCAGTCTTATTTGAAAAGAAAGTGGCTTTTGCATTGACAGCTCAAGCAATGAGCACTAAAATCGCGGACCTTTATAGAAAGATCATTTTTGGAGTTTCAATATGAAACGTACATTCCAACCATCTGAATTAAAGCGTAAACGCGTTCATGGTTTCCGTGCTCGTATGGCTACTAAAGCTGGTCGTCAAGTTCTAGCTCGCCGTCGTGCAAAAGGTCGTCACAGCTTAACTGTTTAATCAGTTAGGCTTTGCCGATTTTGGGTGTTATGACTACACTTTATAGTTTTGGTACAGAGCTTCGTTTACGCTGTGCTGCAGATTATAAAGGAGTCTTTGATGGTGCGCTTTTTAAAGTGCATCAACCCCATTTCCTTTTTCTTGCAAAACATTCCGAACTGCCAAACAGCCGTTTGGGTTTAGTTGTTGCCAAGAAAAAAGTGCGCCGTGCGCACGAACGAAATCGAGTAAAACGACTTGCTCGCGAAAGTTTTCGCCTGCATCAACAGCAACTAGATGATTTGGATATTGTGGTTATGCCTAAAGTAGGTATAGAAGCAGTGCCGAACGCAGAGTTGCATCAGCAATTACAATTTGCCTGGCAGAAACTCAACCGTCTTGCCAAAAAGCATTCCAAAATAGCATCATCCTCCCCACAAAAGTAGAGATGGCCAATGGTACGTTTACTGCATTGGTTAATACGTTTCTATCAGATTGCGATTAGTCCTTTATTGGGACCACGCTGTCGTTATATTCCAACATGTTCTCAATATTCCTTGGAAGCAGTCCATACACATGGAGCTGTACGTGGTGTGTGGCTGGCTACTAAGCGTATTTGCCGTTGTCATCCGTGGGGTGGCTCTGGATATGATCCGGTTCCCCCGAAAGCGATTCGTTTTATTTCATTTCAGCAAATAGATTCTCAAACGCTTCACGTTGCTGTACCCTTTCGTGATCGTTTATTGAACCAAAATCACTCTAACCACTTGGGGTAATACATATGCAACAATGGGCCAGGATTGCAATTCTCGGAGCCATGTTTGTTGTCGCATATTTGCTCATTTTGGCGTGGCAAAAAGATTATGGCAATGCTGAAACCAAACCACAGCAAGAAGCTGCGGTTGTTTCACATGAAGTATCTGCAGATTTGCCAAATGCTCAGACGGCGACGACCGCCTCTGATCTGCCACAAGCAAATATGCCAGCGCAGCAAGCAACGGATGCCACCGCACCTGTAAGTCAGCAGCTTATTTCAGTACAAACTGACCTTTATCATCTTTGGATCAATCCTAAAGGTGGTGATATTGTTCGTGTTGAATTACTCAATCATGACAAGAATAAAGACAGCGATGAACCGTTCGTTATGCTGGAAAGCGATGCGAAACGGACTTATGTCGCTCAGTCGGGTCTGATCGGTCTGAATGGACCGGACAGCAGCCGTAATGGCCGTCCAACCTATGAGTTGGAAAAAACGGCTTATACACTGGCAGATGCCAAAGCCGCTAAAAATAAAGATGGCGAAACTGTCAAAGTACTTTCTGTACCTATGGTCTTTAAAACGGCTGATGGTGTAGAAGTCATTAAAACCTTCAACTTTACTGAAGGTGAATATCCGGTAGTTGTGAATCACAAAGTGGTCAACCGCAGCGGCCAGACCTGGCAAGGTCAGATGTTCGGTCAGATCAAACGTGACAATTCCGAAGATCCAGGTAAATCTGATCAGGGTATCTTCACACTGGGAACGTTCCTGGGCGGCGCTTGGGGTACACCGGATGAAAACTACAACAAGTTAAAATTTGACAACTTTGTTGAAGAAAAACTGAATACCGAAGCCAAAGGTGGCTGGGTTGCAATGGTTCAGCACTACTTCGTGAGTGCCTGGGTGCCAGGTAACCTGAAATTGACTCAAGCCAATGGTGAAGCCTACAGTGCGAAGCTGGAATCACGTAAATCAACTGATAACATGAATATCATTGGTTTTACTTCTCCAACTTTCAATGTGCCTGCAGGCACCGTAGCTGAAATCGATGCGACCTTCTACTCTGGTCCAAAAGTTCAATCGGAGCTGAAAGACCTAGCGACTGGTCTGAACCAGACTGTAGATTATGGCTGGTTATGGCCAATTGCCAAACTGCTGTTTGTTGGTCTTGAGTTCTTCCATGGTCTAGTGGGTAACTGGGGTTGGGCAATCATCCTGTTAACCGTACTGGTGAAACTGATCCTGTGGCCATTGTCGTCGAAGAGCTACCGCTCTATGGCGAAAATGCGTGTGATTGCACCTGAAATGCAACGCATGAAAGAAGAGTTTGGTGAAGACCGTATGCGCTTCTCTCAGGAAATGATGGCACTGTACAAACGTGAGCAGGTGAATCCACTTGCTGGCTGTTTACCATTGTTACTGCAAATGCCAATTTTCCTGGCACTGTACTGGGTATTGATGGAATCTGTAGAACTGCGTCATGCACCATGGATGTTCTGGATTCAGGATTTATCTTCAATGGATCCTTGGTTCATCCTGCCATTGATCATGGGTGCGACCATGTATATTCAGCAGATGCTGAATCCGCAGCCAACTGATCCAATGCAGGCGAAAGTGTTCAAGATTATGCCAGTGATCTTTACAGTATTCTTGCTGTTCTTCCCGGCAGGTCTGGTGTTGTACTGGATTGTGAACAACTTGATCACGATCTTGCAGCAAACACTGATCAACAAGTCTGTTGCCAAAGACCGTGCTAAACGCGATGAGGCAACACCAGTCAACTAAGTTGTACTGATGGGCTGAATAAATCCGCTTAAGATGGTAATCTTGAGCGGATTTTTTTTGCTGTACTTTTAAGTTTTTCTAGGTGAATGTTATGCTCGACCGAACTACGATTGCTGCGATTGCAACTCCCCCAGGACGTGGCGGTGTAGGTGTCATTCGCCTGTCAGGTCCCAAGTCTTATGAAATTGCCCAGGCCTTGAGCCAAAAAGATTTGCCCAAAGCCCGTTTTGCCGGGTTCCGTCAGTTCTATGATGCAGCCGGTGAAGTAATGGACGAAGGTCTGGTGATCTGCTTCCCGAATCCGAATTCCTTTACTGGTGAAGATGTAGTAGAACTGCAAGGTCATGGTGGCCCGGTGATTCAGAATGCCCTGTTGGGCCGTTTGCTGGAACTGGGTGCCACTGCAGCCAAAGCCGGTGAATTCTCGATGCGTGCCTTTGAGAATGGCAAGCTGGATCTGGTACAGGCTGAAGCCATTGCCGATCTGATTGATGCGACCTCCCAAGCGGCTGCCCGGTCTGCAGTCCGTTCTCTACAAGGGGCATTCTCGACTAAGGTCAATACGGTATTAGAACAGCTGATTCATTTGCGTTTGCATGTCGAAGCGGCGATTGATTTTCCTGAAGAAGAAATCGACTTCCTGGCGGATGGCAAGATTTTAAATCTGCTGGATGGCGTGGCGAATGCCGTCACTCAGGTTCAGCAATCTGCACGTCAGGGTCAGTTACTGCGCGAAGGTCTACAAGTGGTGATTGCCGGTAAACCGAATGCAGGTAAATCTTCCTTGCTCAATGCCCTAGCAGGTAATGAACGTGCGATTGTGACCGATATTGCCGGGACAACCCGTGATGTATTGCATGAAAAGATCACATTGAATGGCTTGCCGATTACCCTGACCGATACTGCTGGTCTGCGGGAAACCGGCGATATCGTGGAAAAAGAAGGTATTCGCCGCGCGATTAAAGAAATTGAACAGGCCGATCTGCTGTTGCTGGTTTATGACCTGAGCCAAGGTGATGACCCATTACAACTCGCTCAAGAATATTTTGCCGAGCATCTCGAGCCAAAACGTCTGATCCTGATTGGGAATAAAGCCGATTTGACCGGTGCCGATGCTGTCATGGGGGATTTTAAGGGCTTCCGTCACATTACCGTTTCAGCCAAGCAAGAAACTGGCGTTCAATCGCTCATAGATGCGATTACGGCGCATGCAGGCTTCCAGCCTGAAGAAGATACCTTTATTGCCCGTACCCGCCATTTAGACGCAATGAAGCGCACTCAGATGTACCTAGCTGAAGCCCGTGAGCAACTTGTAGTGTATAACGCAGGTGAACTGGTCGCAGAGTCTTTACGTCTGGCACAGAATGCGCTGGGCGAAATTACGGGTGACTTTAGTGCGGATGACCTGCTGGGCAAGATCTTTGGATCGTTCTGTATTGGAAAATAATCCTTAAGTTATATAAAAAAGCCCTCAAATGTGGGCTTTTTTATTAGGCTTTTAGCTGCAATTTTTGATGCCATAACCAAAGGATTAGACAGAGTGCACTGATCGCCACACAGAAACTGATCACGGCAAATCCTAAGCCGAAGTGATCAGCCAGATACCCCACCGCGATAATCGGCACAATCGTGCCCAAATAGCCAATAAACAGGTAAGTCGACATCACGGCTGCCCGATTTTGCAAGGTTGTGATCGCATGAATCACACCGAATGCGCCCATTAAGGCAAAACCATGTCCAATCCCGAATAAGATATCACTGGCAAAGAACAAGATACTTGCTTTAAGGATCATACAGAGCGCAAGACTAACCAAGCTCACCAGCATAATCATCAGGCCAATATTCAGACATTTCTTTGCAGGAACAGCTTTAGCAAAGAACTGCACCACAGCAGAAATCAGCAGAATACAGGTAATGGCGGTACCGCTGACCAAAGGACCATGCCAGGGCAAGATATCCTGCACAAAAGACGGTGACAGTGAAGCAAATAAACTGAAAGCAGCAAAGGCATTAAATGCAGTTAATCCCACAATCATGAACACAGCATGATACTGAGGTTCAGGACACAGTAATTTCGGTGCAATACTAAAAGGCTGACGTTCAAAAGCAGGGGTTTTTAGCCAGAATAATCCGACAAAACACAGCACTGCCCCAAGAATAATTGGGAGGTATGGAGTAATTAATGGAGCTTGAGAAAACTGCGCAATTACCCCACCCACAAACGGCCCCAAACCAAAACCTATAGCCGTCAGAATCGATACCAGTTGTGGTGCAAGCTGCTTATGAGTTTCTGGAATGGTTTGCATCATGCCTAGCATTGCTGAAGTGGTCATCAGACCTGAAGCAATACCAATGATAAAACGACCCACCGACAAAATCAGCGCATTCTCGGCAAAGACTGAAATGACCAAGCCAATGCTAATAAATACCAGACCAATTTGCAGGGTTCTTAAGAAACCAATCGTGTTGCTGGTACGTCCCAGGAATAACAAGGTACCCAGACAGCCAAACATATAGGCGACAAAAATATAGGTAATCTGGCTTGGGGATAAATGCCAGATCTGTTGATAAATGGGATAAAGCGGACTTGCCAGTGCTGTACCGATGGTACCCATAATCAATGCAAGACTGACCATGGCGAAAGGTCGCCATGAGATATTTTCTGTCATGTAGCTGCCGTAAAAGTTTCACCACACTTTAAAAAGAATGATGTGGAAGAAAGAAGAGAATGGGTGGCAGTGTATCGGTTAGATGAAAAAGCGGTCAATTATCTTGCTGTAAAGAAAACAAAAATGTTGAACTAAACAATTAGCCATAACGCTTTAATAATTTTAAAAACTCAGCCAGTTCTTCTTCATTGACTGCAGCTTCTCCAATGACATGCTCTCTTAAATGGGTTTCGATCAATTCATTCATCAAACCGTTTATGGCACCTTTAACGGCTGCAACCTGTTGCAGGACCTGAATACAACCTGCTTCAGGATTCAGGAGAGACTGCTCTACAGCGTTCATCTGACCTTGCAAGCGCCGTACCCGGTTTAATATTTTTTTATCATCATGTACATGACTCACCACAAATCTCCAAAAATAAATATACTAGGGGGGAGTATTAATAACAGTTCCCTTTTATGCAAAAACATACCGCCGATTCGCACAGCCATCAATTTGATGAAGGTAATCCACTCGCACAGAAAAAGATTCTGTTTGCCACGATTCTGACCGCCGTCATGATGGTGCTGGAAGTATTAGGGGGATGGATCTTCCAGTCAATGGCTTTGCTTGCCGATGGCTGGCATATGGGCTCGCATGTATTGGCCTTGGGACTAGCTTACTTTGCCTATAAAGCGGCCCGCCATTATGCGAATGATCCCCGCTTTAATATGGGTACTTGGCGGATTGAAATTCTGGCCAGTTATAGCAGTGCAATTTTATTGCTTGTAGTAGCCGGTTTTATGGCGATTCATTCAGTAGAACGTCTATTTTCGCCAGTTCAGATTCATTATAGCGAAGCCATTCCAATCGCGATTTTAGGACTATTCATTAATCTGGCCTGTGCCTGGTTGCTGCATGATGATGGGCACCATCACCATGATCATCATCACGGACATTCCCATCACGAGCATGATAATAATCATGGTCATCATGACTTGAACCATAAAGCGGCCTTTCTGCATGTGGTTGCTGATGCCGTGACTTCTGTTCTGGCCATTATTGCCTTGTTTGCTGGAAAATATATGGGCTGGGATTTTCTCGATGCAGTACTGGGACTGGTCGGCTCAGTCCTGATTGCACGCTGGGCGGTTGGCCTGCTAAAGCAAAGTGCCAAGACTTTACTGGATGCCGATATGGATGCCCCAGTGGTCGAAGAAATACGTGAAGTCATTGCTGAATATGGGAACGACCTACACTTAACTGACCTGCATGTATCGAGAGTCGGTAAAGGTAAATTTTCCTGTTTTGTTGCCGTTCAAACAGGAATCCCTATTAGTGCTGATCAAATCCGTGAGGCGATCTCTATTCATGAAGAAATCGTGCATATCTCGGTAGAAGTCAATCAGCATTAAAGGGTCAATGTTCCACGTGAAACATAACTGATTGATCAGTTCGATTTGAACATCAGGCTACATAAAATAGTCAGAATTTTCTTTTTAAAAAGACTAAAATCGAAACACATTTAACTTGGACCTGAGCAGGACATTCATGCAAATAAGAAATATGCTGCTGGCTTTGACCCTCTTCCCTGGCCTTAGCTTTGCCAATGTGGATACAGTTAAAGCCAATCTGGCAAAAAACAGTCCCAACCTGAAAATTGAAAATATTCAGCCCACCGAAATGAAAGGAATCTATAGCGGTTCCATGCAGGGGCAGATTGTCTATCTGAATGAAGATGCCCAGCATCTCCTAGCTGGTTCAATGTTCCGTATTCAGGACCAGCATAATCTGACTCAGGATTTATTACTCAAACAAAACAGTGTCGACTGGAAAAAGTTACCGCTTCAGGATGCGATTAAATCAGTCAGAGGGACAGGAAAACGTCAGCTTGCCATCTTTTCTGACCCAAATTGCCCGTATTGTAAACAACTTGAAGTAGAGCTGAAAAAACTCAAAGATGTCACGATTTATACCTTCATCCTGCCTTTAAAACAGCAGTCAATTGCGCCATCTAAACAGGTTTATTGTGAAAAAAATCCTGCCCAGGCTTGGGAAGACCTGATTGGTCAAGGTATACAGCCTAAATCGAAAAAGAGCTGTGCCAACCCGATTGAACGTAATAAACAGCTGGCACAATCACTCGGTGTAAATGGCACACCAGCGATTATTTTCTCGAATGGTTTTAAAGTCATGGGCGCTCAGCCAGCAGAACAGATTGAACAAGGTTTCAAAGAATTCGGCCTGTAAAATTCTGACTATGCTCAATAAAAAAAGAGCACCTATCTAGGTGCTCTTTTTATGAAAGAAACTTATTCCAAGCAGGGCTTAGATTCGTTTACGTTTGGTCACCATATTATAGATAAACAGGATGACTACGGCACCAATCACTGAGGCAATAAAGCCTGCGGCAGAATCTTGGGAATACAAGCCCAGCATACGTCCAGCAAAGGTCGCAACCAGTGAACCGGCAATCCCCAGCAGGGTCGTAACAATGAATCCAGCCTTGTCATCACCAGGATGAATCGCGCGTGCAACCAGACCCGCAATAAAACCCACCACAATCGCAACGATAATTGACCACATCAGCATACTCCTTGTTATCATGTCTTTGTTTTTACGTCATGTTTATCTTGCGGCAAGAAAAGCACTGAAAAAAGTCATGTCCTGCAACGGGCTGTTGCGTTTTTGTTTGCTGTGTTACTGAAATGATTCAAGAAATAAAAAAAGTGGCACGAAGCCACTTCTTTTAAACCGGTTCTTAAAGGCCGATTTCACCAATAAATGGAATATGACGGTATTTTTGATCATAGTCCAGACCGTAACCAACAATGAACTTGTCTTCGACTTCAAAGCCCAAGAATTTTACTTCCAGCTCGATTTCACGACGTGAAGGTTTGCTCACCAAAGTGCATAGTTCAATTGAGTTTGGCTGACGGGTTTGCAGGATTTCCAGGACTTTGCTTAAGGTATTACCTGAGTCAATAATATCTTCAACCACTAGCACATCTTTACCACGGATTTCACCGTCCAGATCTTTCAGGATTTTGACATCACGGCTCGAAATCGTACCGCCGCCGTAGCTGGATACAGTCATGAAGTCGAGTTCATGTGGCTTGGTAATGGCACGACACAAGTCTGCCATGAAAATCACTGAACCGCGTAACAAACCGATAAGTACAAGCTCTTTGTCACTATTGGCATAGTGTGCATCGATTTTAGCACCAAGCTCTTTGACTTTAGCTTGAATTTCTTCAGCGGAAATCATTACGCTCATTTGAACGGTCATGGGTAGATACCTAAAAAATAAAAATAGCAAAATAAAAAAGGTGTTGACCTGCAACACCTGAATTGCAGCAATTTTAATACATCCTTGCTTGAGATGCACCTGTTTTACTTGCTGTAAATGTAATCAATTTTTGGGCTGCTGTGAATCTCTCTTCAGCGCAAAGGCACAGACAGCGACGATTGCAGCCAAAATGATCCTGCGCTGACGCGATTTATTGGGCTTTGACATAGACAGCCTGTCCATAGACATAGGTTGCTGCAATATTACGGTCATCCCCCAGCATGGTCAGTGCAAAAAAGGTATCTTCAATATTTTTGGCCCTGCTCTGGCGTAGTTGTTGTAAAGCGGTGGCATTAAGATCCAGCACCACAAAGTCTGCTTCTTTGCCCACATTGAAATTCCCCAAGCGGTCATCCAGACTTAAGGCTTTCGCACCACCTAGGGTCGCATGATATAGCGACTCAAAAGCCGAAAGTTTTTCTCCTTGCAGCTGTTGTACTTTATAAGCCTCATTCAGGGTTTGTAGCTGGTTAAAGGAGGTTCCTGCCCCGATATCGGTACCTAAGCCGACTTTCACGCCTTTATCCCAGGCTTTCTTCAGCGGAAATAAACCGCTACCCAGGAACAGGTTTGAGGTTGGACAGAAGGCAATCGCAGAGTCGGTTTGATGCATACAATCCCACTCCCCTTCTTCCAGATGCACACAATGTGCAAATACGGATTTAGCGCCGGTCAGCCCATAATGATGATAGACATCCAGATAGCCTTCACGTTCCGGAAAGAGTTCTTTTACCCAGGCAATCTCATTTTTGTTTTCACTGAGATGAGTATGGATATAAACATCTGGATATTCGACTTTTAACTGCCCTGCTTTTTCCAGCTGTTCAGGCGTTGAGGTCGGAGCAAAACGTGGCGTAATCGCATAAAGATTACGTCCTTTACCATGCCATTTCTCAATCAGGGCTTTAGAGTCGCTATAGGCAGATTCTGCAGTATCCGTCAGGGCTTCAGGTGCATGGCGGTCCATTAGCACTTTACCGGCAATCAGACGCATATTCTGTGCTGTAGCCGCTTCGAACAGTGCTTCTACCGAGGCTGGATGAACGGTACAGAACACCAAAGCTGTGGTTGTACCATTTTTCAGCAATTCCTGAATAAAGAACTGTGCAATTTTCTGGCTATACGCCGGATCCTGAAACTGGATCTCAGTCGGAAAAGTATAGGTATTTAACCATTCCAGTAGCTGTTCCCCATAAGCACCGACCATTTCGGTTTGCGGGAAATGGATATGGGTATCGATCATGCCCGGAATGATGAGCTGTTCAGGATAATGAGTAACATGCAGACCTTCAGGAAGCTGCTGCTGACCTTCCTGCCAGGAACCAAACCACTGGATTATTCCATTTTTTATGATGAGTAAACCATCTTCTATATAACGCACTTGGTCGTGAATTTCACGTGCTTGGGCAACTGTATTCTGGATATCGAGGAAACGACCGCGGATGGCTGTCGTTGCAATGTGAGAAGACATTGAAAACCTGCACTTTGTAATTTTTTCGATTGATTGTAGCTGAAAAGTTCTACCTTGTAGGGGAAATACGCAACTAAAAATCTCCAAATTTTAACAATGCAAAATAGCAGCCAAGATCAGAGTAATTATCACGAGATATTTAAATAAGACTTAAATAAATAAAATGATGTTCATTAAAGTAGCCAAAACGATCACTGGCCTGAAATAAAAAAAGCCCGCATTTTGCGGACTTATCAGGAATGACGAAGCAATTATTTATAGCGCTGTTTCATTGTATTTTTTGCTATGACGGATTGATAACCATGCGGTAATCGTCAGCACAATGACAATAAAGCTCAGGGAAATCCAGATCGGCATATGGAATACTTCCAGCATCAGCATCTTGAAGCCGATAAAGACCAGAATGATCCCGAGGCCATAAGGCAGATAGTACATTTTTGATGCAGCACCAGCGAGCAGGAAGAACATGGCACGCAGACCCAGAATCGCCATCAGGTTCGCTGTTAAAACAATAAAGGGATCGGTGGTGACAGCGAAAATGGCTGGGATCGAGTCTACCGCAAAGATCACATCAGAAGCTTCCACCAGAATCAGCACCAGAAATAATGGCGTTGCCCACAGGACACCGTTCTGATGCACAAAAAATTTATTGCCACGCATTTGCGGCGTAATCCGGATATGTTTGCGTAGCCATTTCAGAACTGCCATATCTTCAATATCGGTATGCTCTTCTCCTTGGCCGCGCAGGAATTTAAAACCGGTATAAACCAGAAAAGCACCGAAGATATACAGAATCCAGGAGAATTCCTGTACAAACCAGGCACCAATAAAAATAAAGATTGTTCTGAGCACAATTGCACCCAGTACACCATATAACAGCAATTTACGTTGTAGCGCTGGTGGAATGGCAAAGGCGGCAAAGATCATCAGCCAGACAAAGACATTATCAATTGCCAAGGATTTTTCCAGCAGATAACCGGCAAAGTATTCCATGACCTTGGTATTGGCAATTGCCGCACCTACAGTCTGCTCCAGATACAGCCATAATCCACCACCAAATAAAGTCGCGACACTGACCCAGGCGATACTCCAGTAGGCAGCGGTACGGACTTTTACTTCCTGACCATGCTGATGTTTAAAGCCGACAAAATCGATCACCAGCATGACGGCGACAATTGCGAAAAAGACAAGATACAGCCAGAGCGTACCAATTGTTTCCATGTGAATTCTCCACATCGGACGACTGGCCATAAAAAAACCTTGACCAGCTGCCAGATGAAAAACATCTATAACAACATGATCAAGGTCTTGCCTACATCTTTGTGCTCTACTGGAGGAGATCCAGTGGCATTTCAAGATGCTCAGATACCGACTTTTTGCAAAGTGTAATGACGATATTCTGACACGTTTAAAAACTGAAATTTCATTTTTAAACGTTTGGAGGAGGCTACTCCCCTTGTTCAAACTCAATTCTGTTTGAGCAATTGCTCAATATCAGATGAGCATGACAGATTTTATGCATAATCACAAATTATTTTACAAAAAGCAGCGTTTAATCAGCGGCTTTGGGCAAAAAGTCTAGGCGCTGAACCAAATAAAGACTAAGCAGAAATCCAAGGATCGCCAGCCCGGCTCCGGCCCAGCCAATGCTCGATAGTCCAATCTGAAGCGTGACTATACTGCCAAGCAAAGCTCCTCCGCCAATACCGACATTATACAGGCCTGAATAAATGGCCATGGCAACATCTGTAGCATCTGCAGCCAGATTCAGGGTTTTAGATTGTAGGGCCAGGCTGAAACCAATGATGCTCAAACCCCACAGCAGAGATAAGCCAGAGAGGCCTGTGACTGTGTTCGACAGTGGTAATAACAGCAGCATGGAAATAACCAATCCAAAAGTAAAAGCAGGAATAGTCATTTTTGGGAACTGCGCAGCAAAACGGCCAAACAGATAGGAGCCTAGGAATCCTGCCCCGCCATAAACCAGAAGTAAAGTTGTGGTCTGGGCTGAATCAAAGTGGGCGATATTCAGGGAAAACGGTTCAATATAACTATAAGCAGTAAATTGCGCCGTAATCACCAGAATAGTGAGGGCAAAAACTAGCATCAGGCTGGGACGTTTGATCAGGCTTTTTAAGCTGCTGAGGGAGCCTGAATTGACACTTGGAAGCAATGGCAAGGTTTTGGCCAGAATCAGGCAAATGATCAATGCGAGACACGCAATCAGGGCAAAACTATTACGCCAGCCATACGCCTCACCAATCATCCGGCCAAATGGAATACCGAGCACCATCGCCATCGCTGTTCCTGTGGCCAATAAACCAAGTGCCTGAAACTCTTTACCTTTCGGTGCAACCCGAACCGCGAGTGAAGCGGTAATCGACCAGAACAAGGCATGTGCGATGGCAATCCCTATCCGACTGATCACCAGCGTGCTAAAACTCCAGGCAAAATAGGACAGCACATGACTTAAAATAAAGACCGCAAAGACCAGCATCAGTAGAAAACGCCGTTCTATGGCTTTAGTGAGCAGCATGATCGGAAGAGATAGTAGGGCCACGATCCAAGCATAAATGGTCAGCATGATGCCGGCCTGAGTGGCGGACATGGCAAAGCTTTGCCCGATTCCACTCAGTAATGCCACAGGAATAAATTCAGTAGTGTTAAAAATAAAAGCCGCGCAGGCTAAAGCGATGACACCAATCCATTGCTTGGTGACGGAAGAAGCGGAAGATGAGTCAGACATACGAAGTTGCATGCAAAAAGATGCTGCATTCTAATCCTGTCTTTCTGAATTAGGGAGTAGTTAAAATTAAATTTTTGGGGTGACATGCGATGACTCAAACTGCATCACCCTCAATCAGGCAAAATAGAGAAATAAAAAGTTATCAATATTTGAAAAAATTCACAGGAAATGATGAAAGAAAATAAAAAATTTAATCTAATATTAAAAACTTAACAATAATTCATATTATTTCTTGAGGAAGATGTTTTAAATTAAATAAACCAATAATTTTATCAAGGGATCAGCCTTCAGTATGGACATTCAACATCAAGATTCAAAACGCGGCGGTGTATTTTTTATGGAGGAAGATGGTCGACGTCTTGCTGAAATTACATATCAGTGGCAAGAAGCATCGACCATCGTGGCTGATCATACCTGGGTAGATAATTCCTTACGTGGTCAAGGCGTAGCACGCAAAATGCTGGATGTGCTGGTCGACTTTGCCCGCAAGAATAGCTTAAAAATTATTCCCCAGTGTTCCTATGCAGATGTCATGTTTAAACGTGATCGCAGCCTACAGGATGTTGCAGCTGCTATTTAGCAATTGAATTAAACTTATCCAAGATAGAGATATGTTGTAATTTGCCCTTAAGTGCAGGTACAGAAATATGCTGCAGCAGGTTATATACGCCATAACCTGCCATCAGGCCTATGCTGTTCCATAACACTTCTTCATATTTGCCTAACAGCGTAAGTATTCCCATCATCAGGCTTACGCTGATATAAAAAAACATACGACGGCGAACAAACTGTAAAAGCGTCCAGCCTATAAAAACTGAACTGAGCAGAATGTTGGTTTCGGTCGTCAAGGCCAGTTCATTCAGCATAATCAAAAGCATAAAACATATACACAACAACGCTACAGTGAAAATCAGATCTTTTAACATCAGGTTTCACTCCTTCATTATTATTGCTATATATCTGAAATCATTGATTTCCTCTCAGGAGGTAATTGTTAGAATTTTTCTTTGGAAAAGCAAACCTAAAACAATGTAAGCAAAAACGGATATTTGCTTAAAAAATGATCGACTTAAATTGAAATAATTGATTAAATTATGCTTTTAATTCTTTCTTCAGTGAGATGACCTTATGCTACAGCTTTGCTACGCCAGTGAGCGGATAGAATCTGAACAAGAGTTATTACAGGATCTTAGCGATATATTATCTGTAGCGAGAAAATTCAATAAAGCTCATCAGATTAACGGGGTTTTATATTATTCCCACGGCAAGTTTTTTCAATGTCTGGAAGGTGAAGCGGACGTGGTAGAAAATCTGTTTCAGAGTATTTGCCGTGATCCACGCCATCATCAGGTGCTTCGCTTTCAGGATGCAACGGTAGAACGTCCACATTTCTCGGAATGGTCGATGAAATATGTACATAAACATAGTGAAATTTCTTCTTTATTTTCACGTTTAGGTTTAGGCCAATTTGAACCTCATGCACTGCAACAGGAACAGCTGGGTGGATTCCTGGAACTGCTCTATCGTCTGGATGAAAATCAGGCCAATCTTGCTTCTCCTCAAGGTTATAAACAGCGTGGTTATATTCCCTATTTTTAATTGATGCTAAAAAATAAAAAAGTCCGCTATGCGGACTTTTTTTTGTTGTCGATAATGATTTAAGTCATTTCAATCATGACCTTTTTGGCAAATTCTAGCTGGTTGTCATCTACATCGACCATGATGATATTGGCTGGAGAATAAAACTGGGCAGTGAGCAAGGCACTCATGCCAATCGGGCCGGCACCGACAATCGCCACATTGTCCCCCGGTTTGACCTGACCATATTGCACACCAATTTCATGGGAGGTCGGCAAAATATCGGAAAGAAAGACCGCAACATCTTCATTCAAACCTTCTGGTAAATGATAGAGAGAAGTATCGGCAAATGGAGTTCGGACATATTCGGCATGAGTGCCGTCAATCATATAACCCATAATCCAGCCACCCTCGTTTCTACAATGGGCATACAGCTGTTTCTGGCAGTTTTCACAGGTGCCGCAGCGGCTGACACAGGAAATAATCACCTGATCGCCCTTTTTAAAGTTTTGAACTGCGGAAGCGACTTCTTCCACAATACCAACACCTTCATGACCGAGAATCCGGCCATTAAAGCTGCCGGTTTTTTCTTTTGCAACCTCCTCAATTTCGGGGTTTTTACCTTTCTATATCCTGAGGTCAGTACCACAAATGGTGACTTTGCTAAGTTTGATAATGGCATCAGTAGGTTGCAGAATGTGGGGAATGCGACGTTCTTCAAAGTGGATATCATTGGCGCCGTAATAAACCATGGCTTTCATTGTTGTCATGACAGATCTCCTAGGGGAATGAGGGTCTGAACAAGAGGGATAAAGCTATTTTTTGCTGCCTTTACAGCCTGGAAAATCATCAGGAGGGTTAAAGATAAAAGAGGATCGAAATGCTGTTGTTCTTATTGATTGTGCCTAGGGCACTCAAAGACTGCAATGAGTCTTATGTCCAGATTGCAACAAAAGATAATGAAAAGAAAAAAGATAAATTTTAGCTGTTTTAACATTGAAATAAGAAAGTTGATTTGAACTTGGATGAGGGTCTATTTTCTTAAAAAAGATAGAAAGCGAATTTAATTTTTAAAGTAAAAAAGCCCGCTATTACGGGCTTTTTTATATAAATTTTTAAGCTTTTAAAGCACTAATCAGTTTTTGATGCAGACCGCCAAAACCACCATTGGACATGATTACCACCGCATCGCCCTCACCTGCTTCAGCCACTACGGTCTGGATAATCTCATCCAGAGTACGTGCGACTACAGCTTTATTTGGCGCAGCATTAATTACCGGTTGCAGATCCCAATCCAGACCTTCCGGTTGATACCAGATCACCTCATCGGCCAGACGCGCGGAATGTGCCAAACCATCTTTATGGCTGCCCATACGCATGGTATTGGAACGTGGTTCAATAATCGCCCACAGCTTACGTTCACCGAGACGCTTGCGTGCGCCATCAAGGGTGGTATCAATCGCGGTTGGGTGATGGGCAAAGTCATCATAGACTTCAATGCCGCGTACAGTGTCCAGCAGTTCCATACGGCGCTTAACACCGCCAAAGTTTGAGAGTGCTTCACAAGCCGTTTCAATAGAGACACCGACATGTTCAGCAGCAGCAATCGTGGCTAGTGCATTGGCTACACTATGCTGACCCGTCATATTCCATTTCACTTCGCCTTTCACGATACCATGTTGCAATACCTTGAAGTGAGAACCATCTTCTGAAAGCTGTTCAGCATAAAGCTCAGATTTCTCATTGGTGTCTAATGAAGTGCGAATAACAGGTGTCCAGCAGCCTTGCTCTAACACTTCATCAATATTTGTTTCAGTAATTGGCGCAATAATGCGGCCTTCACTTGGAATGGTACGCACTAAATGGTGGAACTGTTTCTGGATTGCTGCCAGATCATCAAAGATATCGGCATGGTCAAATTCCAGATTGTTCAGAATCGCAGTTTTAGGATGGTAATGCACGAACTTGGAACGCTTGTCGAAGAAAGCAGAATCGTATTCATCGGCTTCAACACAGAAGTATTTACCGCCACCTAAGCGCGCACTTTCAGAAAAGCCAAGCGGGACACCGCCAATCAGGAAGCCAGGTTCTAAACCGGCCTGATCCAGTACCCATGCCAGCATGGTGGTGGTTGTGGTTTTACCATGGGTACCGGCCACACCTAAAACGTGTTTACCTTGTAGCACATGATCTGCCAGGAACTGCGGACCTGAAATATAAGGCAGACCTTCATTCAGCATATATTCCACGGCATCAATACCACGTTTCATGGCATTGCCGACAATCACCAGATCCGGATGCGGCTGTAAATGGCTATGGTCATAGCCCTGCATTAAAGTTATGCCTGCATTTTCCAACTGGGTCGACATCGGTGGATAAACGTTTTGATCCGATCCTGTCACCTTATGGCCTAGATCACGTGCCAGTAATGCCAGTGAACCCATAAAGGTGCCACAAATACCCAAAATATGCAGATGCATCTACTTCACTCCATTTTGCCTGACACATCACTTTGTACTGGTGCTGTTGCCATGATTTATTCGATTTGCAAGCAACGATAGCAAGGCTTTGACCGAAAAGATAGTCAAAGTTCAAGCATTCCTGCGGGATTTTTTAAATCCTGTTTCACAGACAAATTCAGGGAAATTTTCAAGCTTCCGGAATATCTTTTGGCAAAATAAATCGTAAAATAAGCCCGAACTTTTTGCAGAGTGCATGCAGATGCTACCGGCTCTCTTTCTTCTGGTGATTGCTAACTGTTTTATGACCCTGGCCTGGTATGGACATCTCAAATTCCTGCCGCATGATGCACCGCTGTGGCAGGCGATTTTATTTAGCTGGGCCATTGCCCTGTTTGAATATAGCCTGATGATTCCAGCGACTAAATTATTAGCCCAACAGGGACTGGCGGTGGGTCAAATGAAAATTACCCAGGAAGTCGTCACTCTACTGGTCTTTGTTCCCTTTATGATTTTCCTGTTCAAACAGCCGTTTAAACTGGATTATTTATGGGCATCCCTATGTTTGTGTGGCTGTGTCTATTTTGTATTCCGCAGTTCCTGAAATCATCTACTAGCCACTACTTCCCTATTTTTATTCCAGTTTTTAAGAATCCGCTAAAAAAATAAGAAAAATCGAGCCTTGCTTTGACCGTTAAATTTTATGAAGCTGAAAAATCAGTCTATAATATGCATTCCTATTCAAGCTTGGCTCTCTCGTCGAGATTTATCTTTCTTACTTTAATCTCTGGAAAATTTGCAATGAATGCGGCTGCTGCACAAGATACTCCTCTCGTAGGTATTATCATGGGTTCTCAATCAGATTGGGCAACTCTCGAACACACTGCCAAAATGCTCAAGCAGCTTGGTGTCCCATTTGAAGCCGAAGTCGTTTCTGCACACCGTACCCCGGACCGTCTGTTTGAATATGCTGAACAAGCGCGTGATCGTGGTATTCAGGTGATTATTGCCGGTGCAGGTGGGGCAGCGCATTTACCAGGTATGTGTGCAGCCAAAACTGATTTGCCAGTACTGGGTGTACCTGTCAAATCTTCGATCTTAAATGGTGTCGATTCATTGCTTTCTATCGTGCAAATGCCAGCGGGTATCGCCGTAGGAACATTGGCCATTGGTCCTGCCGGTGCAACCAATGCAGCCATTATGGCAGCACAGATTTTAGGTTTAACCCGCCCAGAGATCGCAAAAAATGTCGCAGATTTCCGCGCGGCACAAACCGAGAAAGTCGCAAGTAACAATATTCCAGGTCAAATGTAAGTCCAAGCTTAATACGGGATCAAACACAATGGATAAAACCATCGGTATTTTTGGTGGCGGCCAGCTAGGCCGGATGATGGCACAAGCCGCACTACCTCTAAATATTCAATGTACGTTCTTTGAAGCCAATACGGACTGCCCTTCTGCGGCTTTGGGTCCGGTTTTCTCAACCAAAGCTGTAAATGGCTTGCAGGATTTCATCAATAGCGCAGATGTCTTCAGCCTGGAGTTTGAAAATACACCATTGGCTGATGTCGATGTTTTAACGCAAAACAAAGATCTACATCCGCCACGTCAGGCATTAGCCATTGCACAGCATCGTCTGTCTGAAAAAGCCCTATTTGATGAACTGGAAATTCCGGTTGCACCGTATAAAGCGGTGACTTCACTGGAAAGCTTGCAGGCGGCCGTTGCTGAGCTTGGCTTGCCGATTGTGCTGAAAACCTCTCGTGGTGGTTACGATGGTAAAGGTCAGTTTGTTTTACGTTCAGCCGATCAAATTGATCAGGCTTGGGCGGAACTCGGCCCTGCGGGTGAACTGATTGCCGAAAGTTTTGTGACTTTCTCACGTGAAGTATCCATCATTGCGGTACGTGGTCAAAATGGTGATGTCAAAACTTGGCCATTGGCGGAAAATCATCACCACAACGGCATCCTGTCGCACTCGATTGTTCCGGCACCCAATAGTGCGGATCTGCAGCCAGTCGCGCAAGACTACATCACTCGCTTGCTGAATCACTTAAATTATGTGGGGGTATTGACCCTTGAGCTGTTTGTGACAGATAAAGGCCTGTATGCCAATGAAATGGCACCACGTGTGCATAACTCTGGTCACTGGTCAATTGAAGGTGCTGTCTGCTCGCAGTTTGAAAACCATGTTCGCGCCGTAGCCGGTCTGCCGCTGGGTTCAACTGAAGTGGTGCGTCCAACCGTGATGGTGAATATTATAGGTCAGCATCCCAAATCTGAAGAAGTCTTGGCTTTAGAAGGTGCCCACCTGCATCTGTACAACAAAACAGAACGCGAAAGTCGCAAGATTGGCCACATCACTTTGATGCCAACTGATAGTGCTCAGCTGACCAATTTATGCCGACAACTGGCGAAGATTTTACCAAATCCATTGGCATTGAGCGAAGATATGACCATCTAAGCTTTAAGCTGCTGATAAAAAAAGCGATCACTTCGGTGATCGCTTTTTTATTTGTGCAGATTCAGGCATGATTGCGCCTCTTTAAAAATCCCCTGCCATTGGTCGGATCATTTTTAAAATCAATTGCTTATAAATTAATCAATTGAGTATAAATATAATAATTTAATTCGCTGCTATTTTGGTCTGAATTCTGGGTTATTCACTTGTGGATAAACTTAACATTGAGTTTGAATTTAAAACTGGAAATAGATTTTGAATTTAAATTCATAAAAATAAATTCAAATTTAAAAATGAACTTTGAATTTAAACTTCGCTGCTTAAATATGAATTCAAATTTAAAAGCTGATCAATGAATTCAAAGTTTTGAATTTAAAAATAGGTACTCCTAATAAAAATGAATTTAAAATAGAAATGCTATATACCAGAAGCCTTTGGCTGATTGAGCAGTCCTGATCTAAAGACAAGTTATCCACAATAAATTTTTAAATTCAAAAGTAATTTCCTGGGTTTTGAATTTAAATTTAAAAATGAGCCTGATTTGAATTTAAAATGGACTTGTGGATAAGTTTTTAAATTTAAAAGCTACAAAATGAATTCAAAAGTGTAGGAATTATGAATTTAAATTTACGTATTGGCGCTTTAATTTTCATCCTGAACTGCTAAGGTAGAAACATAATTCAAAATCTAAATATTTAAGGGTCTTATGCAACGGCTTGCACTTTTTGTTGGTTCTTTGGTTTTAGCTGCTACACAGGCACAGGCAGAACTGATTATTAATGGTCAGCGTGTGACATCAACGGATATATCCTCTGTTCCGAGCAGCCCCGTCAATTATGCGTCCCAAAATAATTTTCAGAATTGTCTTGCCAATTTGCGCAGTCAGGCGATTGCACAAGGCGTAAGTGGTTCAACCTACGATCGTTATACGCAAAATTTAACACCCGATTATTCTGTGATTGAAAAGTTGAATTATCAGCCTGAGTTTTCGACCCCAATCTGGGATTATCTGTCCGGACTAGTGGATGAAGAACGTGTACAGCTGGGTCGACAAAAACTACAGCAACATCGTGAGGTATTAAACCGGATTAGCGCAGCCTATGGAGTGCCGGCAGAAACCATCGTAGCCGTATGGGGCGTAGAAAGTAATTTTGGAGACATTTCCGGGAAATATCCTTTATTACAGTCTTTGGGTACTTTGAGTTGTGAAGGTCGTCGTCAAAGTTATTTCCGTGGTGAGTTCTTCACCACTATGAAACTGTTACAGCGTGGTGATGTCTATGAAAGCCAGCTCAAAGGTTCATGGGCAGGCGCATTTGGTCACACCCAGTTTATGCCATCAACCTATGATGAACTAGCGGTAGATTTTGATGGGGATGGTCGTCGTGATTTAGTCGGGAGTATTCCTGATGCACTGGCTTCTACAGCCAATTTCCTGAAAAAACGTGGCTGGCAGACTGGCCAACCTTGGGGCTTTGAAGTAAAAATTCCACAAGGCATGTCTGTTGCAGGCGAAAGCCGACGCAATAAAAAATCACTGAATAGCTGGATGAACCGTGGTGTGGTGCGTGCTGACGGTACTCCGCTATTGCAGGGCAATTTATCAGAATCTTCTCAGGCTGGTTTGTTGGCACCTGCAGGTGAAAATGGCCCGGTATTTTTAGTCTTTAAGAATTTTGATGCCATTTATAGCTATAACGCAGCAGAAAGTTATGCTTTAGCGATTGCACATTTATCTGACCGCTTACAAGGTAAAGGAAGCATCCAGGCAGCTTGGCCAACCGATGATCCGGGTACGTCACGTGCGGAACGTCGCGAGATCCAGCAATTCCTGTTAAACCGTGGCTATGATATTGGTGCGGTGGATGGTTTGATTGGAGATAAAACCCGTCAGGCGATTCGTCAGGAACAGAACCGTCTGGGTTTAAGCCCGACCGGTCGTGCAGGACAGCAAATCCTGCGTGCATTTAGAAATGAAAATGCCAAACTAATGATGCGTTAGGAAGAATTTAGACATGATCTAAATATAGTTCTTCATTATAAAAAAAAGGTCTGCAAATATGCAGACCTTTTTTTATGACTATATATAGTGAGCTTAAAGCTGCTCTTATATAGAGGTAATTGTACCCAGAACACGATAACCTGATGCACCTGTCACAGCCGGCAGATTGCCGCTGAGTTGATTCATAAAACGCATCGCCAGCCAGGCAAAAGCTGTGCCTTCTACCCAAGTCGGATTTAAGCCAAGATCGGCTGTGGTTTGTACGCTCCAGTGATGTTTACGCAAACGCCAGCGCAACTGTTCCAGTAAATGCGAATTATAAGCACCACCGCCACAGACATAGACTTCACCGGTATCCAGACCAGAACGGTAAATGGCTTTTTTAATTGCACGGGTCGTGAGCTTCATTAAGGTTGCCTGAACATTTTCTGGGGTATCTTCAAGTTCATCGTATTGAAGATCATTGCGCCAGTCGGCAATTTGTTCATCCAGCCATTCCAGGTTGAAGTCTTCACGGCCGGTACTTTTGGGCGGCTCTTTGGAAAAATATTCGTGTTCCTGTAGGCGATCCAGCAGGCTGCGGATCGGGGTGCCATAAGCCGCCCAGTTGCCATTTTCATCATAAGGTTGGCCGGTATAGCGTTCACACCAGGCATCCATCAGGATATTGGCAGGGCCTGTATCAAAGCCATAGACCTGATCCGATTGACCTGCCGGCAGAATACTCACATTGGCAATGCCGCCCAGATTCAGAATCACACGGTGAATACTGTCATGCTGGAAAATATCTTGGTGAAAAGCCGGAACTAAAGGCGCGCCTTGGCCACCAGCAGCCAGATCCCGACGACGGAAATCGGAAATGACCGGAATTTGGGTGATTTCGGTAATAATATTTGGATCACCGATTTGCAGGGTAAAGCCATGTTCGGGGCGATGGCGGATGGTCTGACCATGCGATCCAATCGCCTTAATTTGAGATCGATCTAAATTATTTTCTTTAATCAGCGTATTGATACCATGACCAATCATCTGTGCCAGTGCGACATCAGCTTTGCCCATGCGATCGATTTCATTGTCATCTGGCAAAGTTAACGCCATCAGTTCATCACGAAGATCGGGATCAAAAGGCAAGGTGAGGGTAGCATGAAGCTGAAGTGGATCAAAAGAAGCAGCAACAATATCGACACCATCCATGCTTGTGCCGGTCATTACCCCAATATAGATCGCTGTCATGATTATTCTTAAGCCTGCAATGTGCTGAAAAAGTGTTAGTATATCGCACAAATTGTATAACTGATCTATTTGGATTTTGTGATGTCAAATTTCCTGCCGGCTGAAGAACAACTTGCCCTCATCCAACGAGGCACCCACGAAATTATTTCTGAAGAAGACCTTCTGAAGAAATTAAAGCAGAATCGTCCTTTAAAAATTAAAGCGGGTTTTGACCCAACTGCACCGGATCTGCACCTAGGTCATACAGTTTTAATCAATAAATTAAAAGTATTCCAGGACTTGGGTCATGAAGTGTACTTCCTGATTGGTGACTACACTGCGATGATCGGTGACCCGACTGGTAAAAGTGCAACCCGCCCGCCATTGTCACGTGAGCAGGTGTTAGAAAATGCAAAAACCTATCAGGAACAAGTATTTAAAATTCTTGATCCAAACAAAACCAAAGTCGTGTTTAACTCGGAATGGTTTGCACAAAAAACTGCAGCTGACCTGATTCAATTGGCATCACAACAAACAGTTGCACGTATGTTAGAGCGTGATGACTTCACCAAGCGTTATAACAATCAGCAACCGATTGCGATTCACGAATTCTTATATCCATTGGTTCAAGGTTATGACTCAATTGCTTTAGAAGCTGACGTGGAGTTAGGTGGTACAGACCAGACCTTTAACCTGTTGATGGGTCGTACTCTACAAGGCCGTTATAACCAGGAAGCGCAGGTATGTATCACTGTGCCAATTCTTGAAGGTCTGGATGGCGTGAACAAGATGTCTAAATCTTTAGGCAACTATATTGGTGTATTTGATGCACCGGGCGCGATGTATCAGAAAGTATTATCTATGCCGGATTCACTGATTGAGCGTTATTTCGATCTACTCAGCTTCAAGTCTATAGAAGAAATCCAAGGCTTGCTGAAAGAAATCGAAGAAGGCCGTAACCCGCAGGAAGTGAAACGCATTCTTGCGCTGGAACTGGTGGAACGTTTCCATGGTGCTGAAGCTGCTGCTCACGCCCATAAAGGTGCAGGTAATATCATTACTGAAGGTGAACTGCCTGAAGGTACGCCAGAAGTGACCATTTCACGTGGTGAATTTGGTGGTGAGATCTTCATTACTTCAATTTTACGTGAAGCTGGCTTAACCAAAAATGCTGCTCAAGCTAAAGATGCCTTAGGCCGCGGCACTGTAAAAGTGGACTGGAAACCGGTTGATGCTTCTTTTTCTGTGAAAGAGAACGTAACTTTAATTATTCAGGCCAGCAAAAAAGCAATTGCAAAAGTGACCTTCGTTGACTAAGGCTGGTTCTAAGTTATTGAAATAAAAGCAGGCTTCGGCCTGCTTTTATTTTTTAAGTTGTATATGAATTATATAAATATAGAAATTAAAAAAAACCTTATAAAAACAACATTTAAATTTTGCCATTTGGCTTGCATTTCTGATTTTTTGTGTATAAGATTTATTCGTCTAGAGATTCCGTGAAAAGCATATCTAGAGGGTAATGATCAATAACAGACAACTCCATAATTGATCAGGTCTCTAAGTAAAGAGACAAGTAATATAATGTGAATAACTATAATAATGACATAATGGATCGGGTAAAGATTCAATTCTAAGGAAGAGATTTTGGGAGAGATCTCTTCCTTTTTTATTGGTGTTGTCTGGCTATATGTTCAATCTTCAATAAATTCAAAACAAAGATGGATGAATCAGCTGGAATTCAGGTTAAATCCATGGTGAGATGCATGAATCATTTTTGAATCTCAATCTATTTATAAAAAGAAAGGTAAATAAGGTGTATCAATACCAGACTGAACAGATGTTTGATGAAGACATCGATTTCATTTTGCGTTTTCTCTTCGAATATGAGTCTGCTGAGCAAAAACAAAAATCTTTTGATCAGGTACAGGCCTTATTTCAGCAATTAGATCTTGCCTCCCACTATTTACTCTTTTCATTAGTCAAAGAACGTTTGTCACGTCGGGCCAAATTACTGTTTGCTGCTGAAGACTATAGTGGCAAGAAAGAAGTGATTGAGGAAGTGATGCAACATTGGGTAAAAGATAGATACTCAAATGTGGCTTAACCGATTTTAATCTTCTGCTTATTCTTCTGCGCTTAAGTAAGCTTTCTGGATGATCTGAAATCTAGAAAGATCATATCCTTATTTTTGCTTCTTAAAAGCGGGTGTTAAGAAAAAATCTGTATTCAGCAAGGATTTGAATCTGCGTATTTAAAAAAAGCTCCATATATATAAGTCGGATAGAAAACAGCAAAATGTGTAACCTGATATAAGAAAGTTTCGGAAAATTCTGGATACAGCCCTTAAATTGTACGGTCTTATTTAAAAATCACAGTTTTTTGATAGTTATCAGGTCTTAATAAATTTTACTGTTTTAAATTGAATTGCAATAAATACGGCTTTTATTGAAGAAAAATGCTCAAAATTTAGATAAAAAAGCGATTTTTTAACGAAATTCGTAGAAAAAAGATACATACGTGAAAAATATAGTGAATTGGGGGTTGCAATGATTCTGAAATCCTCTAGAATGCACCCATACCGACGAGATAGACGGAAACGAACGAAACGCGAAGCGTTGAGTTGTTAAGTTTATCGAAGTT
>NZ_VPBW01000021.1:0-48431 GCF_013418535.1 Acinetobacter sp. YH12137
CATTTCACTAATTTCAAAGCATTTTTCACATGGTTGAAACAGGATAAAAATCATTTATTTAAAAGCTTACCCTGTTACCAACGGATGATTCATCTGATTAATAGACATCAATTAGCTCTACACGCTTCACATGTGGCGCTAATGAAAGGCCAAGGTACACAATATTTATGGATTGATTCAACAACTCTGCCAGTTTGTAAAAATCAACGTATTCAACGCCATAAATCATTAGTCCAAATTGCATCACGTGGTAGAAACTCAATGGGCTGGTTTTATGGCTGTAAATTACATATTGTGATGAATCAATTTGGTGAAATTGCTTGTTCTGCTTTATCCAATGGACATTTGGCTGATATCAAAATGGTTGAGAGACTCGTTAAAGAGATGGGAGCAAAGTTGTATGGAGATCGTGGCTATATTAGTCAAGAACTGAAGAGTAGGTTGAAAGAGCAAGGTATTGATTTAATTACCTATCATCGAAAAAATATGCAGGCTATACAACTTTCTGAGTCAGATAAATATCACTTAAAACAGCGCAATAAGATAGAGACTTTATTCAGTTTATTGAAAGGTCAGTACAATTTAGTGACAAGCAAAGCACGTAGTGTTCATGGATTTCTAGGAGGGATTTACGCGTCCTTGTGTGCATATCAACTGATCCATAAAAATAAGCCAACAATTCAAATTATGAAGTCATCGGCTTAAGCAGGATTCGGGTTACTTTAGGATTGGGTACAGCATTAGATGCGCTTCTAAATGGAATTTTAGAAGGGGTAGATGGTGCAGGCCAGGCATTATTCGATAACCTGGTTGAACCACTAGTTAGCGATATTTTGCTAGATACCGTGCTTGAAGAAACTGGCCTAACGACTGGTTTAAATACCTTGCTCGGATCATTAAATGCATTGCTAAGTACTTTAGGGCTGGATGATGTTTTACCAGCTGTTGATGGCTTAATAGACCTGATCGCTCAAGAAGCCTTAAGTAATCCATTAACGCTATTTGGTGGAACCACTGCTGAAGTCTACGAAGTCAATGGAGAAATCTACCGTGCAACAGGCAATATTCATGAAACTTCAGCCGACGGCACACAAGCGGATAATTGGGCGGGTGGCGTATTAACTGAGATTAATGGGCAGCCAGTAACTTTCTATTTAAGTGATGAAGGAGGTAACTTTACCCTTATCGAAGGGACATATGGTGAGCTCAAACTCTATGAAAATGGTAATTTCAGTTATGAATACAATAGTGCAGTAGGACAGGGCCCATTACTGAGTGAGGTATTTGAATATACGGTAACGCGTAATGCGGGACAGGCCGATCAGGAAAGTGCTTCAGCAAATCTGGTGATCAATATTGATCAGGTAAACCAGATTCTTAACTATGCCGACGATCCAGCAGATAACCTGTTACAGGGTGGTGCAGGTGATGACATCCTGACAGGTGGTGCAGGAGCAGATACAGCGATCTATTATTTACTAAATAATGCTGATGCAACTGGCGGCAATGGTACATATACCTGGACTGACTTCAATGCAGTTGAAGGTGACACCATCGATGTATCTGCATTATTAAGTGATCAGGCAGTAGATGCGTCAAATCTGGGGAACTATATCACGCTCGAACAACGTGGAGATGATACAGTCGTGACGATCGATCGTGATGGTTCCGATACCGATACCACCTTTGCGCGCGCTGATTTGCTGATATTGCAGAATGTAGACAGTGCAACTTTACAGCTGGATGACATCATTAAATATAATCCAATCTGATCAGCAGGTTCAGAATGGATGATTTATAAAATTTTATGATGTCATTGAACTTCAATTAAAAAATCCCGCTTAATGCGGGATTTTTTAATTTTACATGGGCATTTAAAGTGTTAAAAACCAGATAGAAGCAGCAATGACGACAATTAAGATAACCAGAAAGATTTTTAGATTGGTTTTAGGATAAGTGGTGCTTAAGCTCGCTTTCGTAATTTCCTGACCTGCGGGATCATACAGAATCACCTTTTGTGCACTATTTTCATAACCTAATTCTAGCAGGGCACGCTGTTCAAGAGCTGTCAGACCCTCTTCAGGCATATCCATAACTTGCAGCAGCGTTGTAGAGCCCCAAAGTTTTTGAACAATTGAAGTAGATACCAGCTGTTTTAGGGTGTCTGAGGCAGCATTAAAGTCGGCAATGATGCTGCGTTCATGCGCATAGGGAACGGGAGGGACCATTGTTTGCACAATCGTGCCCTCATTGTCCATCAGTTGCATTTTATCTTTATAAATTTGCACCCATATTGCATTGGGAAGTTTGGATAACTGATCTTGCAGCATGAATTGCCTACGTATTGCTTTGATATTAAATTAAATAATCTATAAACATATCCCGTATCAAGACGGGATATGTAATGTTCCATTACTTGGCAGGAGCACCATATTCATTATTTTCTTTTTTGGTATCACTTGCCCACCAGATAATGAGTAAAATGGCTCCTATCCCTGTCAGTACAAGCAATTGCCACCATCCAGAGCGTCCAATGTCATGCAAGCGACGTGCCCCTACAGCCAGACTTGGGAGCAGAACCGCTAAATTTAGCAGGCCATTCACCAAAGGTTTGGTGCCTAAAACTGCATCAATGGCTTCACTAATAATGCTTAAAATTACACAAAACAGCATAAAGAACCAAAATTCTTTACGGCGTGCACGACCTGAAAAGTTTGCATAATTGGTTAGACATTTTACGAACCAATCGATACTGCTGTAATTCTCTTCAGCCTGATCCAGATTGGAATATTTATTAATCTGATTGCTAATGCTTTCTCCCAGATGAATCGAGTTTCCCAAAGCCAGATAAATATCTGCTGCCTGACCGGTTGAGTTAACAATAAAATCAACCCGGTCACCGCGTGAAGGAGGGCGTTGTCCACGCCAGTCTGCACCGCTAAAACTGTAGCGGTTGTTATCATCCCCTGTGATAAAACCCGTATTATCTTGAATAGAAAAATCCAGGATGGAACCTTTCATAAGCCCTCTCTATTTATCTTCTGGCTATTATGGATTTGTATAAATATTATTCATATATGGCCGATAGTAGCATAGGAAATTTATTTTGAGATCAAGCTTTTATAAAAATATTTAGGTAATAAATTTTCACTATCTAAAGCTAGAAGTTCTGATTAATAAGAAGTTGATTTAGCCGATAACAAATAATTTAGTTAAATTTAGATTTTCTTAATTTGTTGAATAATAAGAAATGATTCAAGGGAAGAAAAACTGAAATAAATTTAATAAAGCTAAAAATATACCAATATTTATAAAAATAATTTAAATCAATGACTTAATTAATTTTAGTATTTTATTCAATATGAATATATTGCGAATTTTTACGTAGAGTTTGAATAAGAAACTAATCCCCAACAGACTTTGCTTAAGTTAATAAATGCTTATATATTGATCTCATAAAACAACTTAAACATTAAACTGTTTTTAAGTGAATTCACCTATTTTATAAAGGCAATTTTAATTAATAAAACATTAAAGGGTGTCATGATGAAAGCTATTCTAATGAAGAAGATGATTAACTGCGTTGCGATGAGTGGTGTATTGCTATTCACTGCTGGTCAAACGATGGCAATGAATCAGCAATCTTCAACTACTGCTCAAGCAAATTCTAAAGCATCAAATGACAGCCGAATGAATTTAACTGAGAGCCAAGTGATTAAGGTTGTAAGTACGGTCAATAACGGTGAAATCAAACAGGCAAAAACAGCCTTGCCTAAGCTTAAAACAGATGACGCACGTAAGTATGCGCAAATGATGATTAGCGAACATACAGCGAACGAGAAAAAAGGCCAGGCTCTGGCAGACCGTTTAAAATTAACTCCACAAGCAAGCAGCCTCAGTATTGCATTGCAAAGTGATAGTGACAAGATTGTCACTGACCTGAGCAAGCCATCTGCAGCCGATAAAGACTATATGATGAGTCAGGTTGAAGTACATCGTAAAGCCCTGAACACTTTGGATACACAATTGATTCCAAATGCGAAAAATGCGGAATTAAAAAGCATGTTGACGCAAACCCGTACTGCGGTAGCGACACATCTGAAAAAAGCTGAACAAATCGTTGAAAAGATGAAATAAGTTAAGCATTCATCCAATAAAAAAACCGCCATTTTAGGCGGTTTTTTTGATCATAATACTTTATATATTATGTGATATTTCTTACCAGCTTAACGCGCCACCAGTTTGATAATCTGTTACGCGAGTTTCGAAGAAGTTCTTCTCTTTACGTAGATCCATCATTTCTGACATCCACTGGAATGGATTGTTCACACCAGTAAACTGTTCAGGCAAGCCTAACTGGCTCAAGCGACGGTTACAGATAAATTTCAGGTATTCTTCCATCATACCGGCATTCATGCCCAATACACCGCGTGGCATCGTGTCACGTGCATATTCAATTTCAAGCATGGTGCCTTCAAGGATCATCTGAATCACTTCTTGCTGGAATTCAGCAGTCCACAGATGTGGGTTCTCGATCTTGATCTGGTTGATCATATCAATACCGAAGTTCAGGTGCATAGATTCATCACGCAGGATGTACTGGAATTGCTCAGCAACACCATTCATCTTGTTACGACGACCCATAGACAGAATTTGGGTGAAACCGCAGTAGAAGAAGATACCTTCAAGTACACAGTAGAATGCGATCAGGTTGCGAAGCAAGATCTGGTCGTTTTCTGGTGTACCGGTTTTGAAAGTAGGATCACTTAGAGATTGTGTATATTTCAAGCCCCAAGCCGCTTTACGTGCAACTGATGGGACTTCGCGGTACATGTTGAAGACTTCACCTTCGTCCATACCTAAAGACTCGATACAGTACTGGTAAGCATGCGTATGAATCGCTTCTTCAAATGACTGACGCAGGATGTACTGACGGCATTCAGGGTTGGTGATGTGACGGTAGATCGCCAATACCAGATTGTTTGCTACTAGTGAATCCGCAGTAGAGAAGAAACCAAGTGAACGCATCACGATGGTACGTTCATCTTCAGTCAAGCCATTTTTAGACTTCCACAACGCGATGTCGTGGTTCATGTTGATTTCTTGAGGCATCCAGTGGTTCGCACAACCATCCAGATATTTCTGCCAAGCCCATTCGTATTTGAATGGCACTAACTGGTTCAAGTCAGCACGGCAGTTGATCATACGTTTATCATCAACCTGTACACGCTGTGCGCCCATCTCAAGTTCTTCAAGACCAGGCGCAACGTCCAGTTGGTCTAGGGAAGCAGATGCTCTTGCCAGTGAATCGGTTGAATTTGATCCTGCGCTTCGAGGGGCTGCAGCGGGTTGTGCAGCTGCCACATTCGACGATGTGTTGCTTGCATCAGATACCATCTGCGGATTAGCCGTTTTTTTCGGCTCGACGGGCGTAGGCTGCTGTTCAGGTGCAGCCGGTTTTTGCGAATCATCTTCGAAATCGTCCCAACTTAGGATAGACATATCAATTCTCTCTAGTTGCTTTATATCTTTTATTAGACATCCAGCAGTGCTGAGATGTCTTACTATACGCTCAATTTGTGTAAACAAAATTAAGTTTTGTCGATGAATGCTCTGAATTTGTTCAGAGATAAATCCCCACTACTTATTTTGTTTACGCTGTTGCTGGCGAACTTTAAACCAGAAATAAGCAATCGGTGCGTAAAAGGTAACGGCAAAGGAAAGGATCAATGCCACAAGTCCTAACATGTAATTGTGAGTCATATGGGGCATGGTTTTTTCCTTTTTTAGTAATTTAACAATCCATTTTCTTGTACTAAATCCATGTACAACATTGTTGTACATGGATAGTAAGGATTACTTTTCATCACCTTTTATTGCAATGATTAATGCTGTAAATGCAGCCATAAATAAAACCATCAACAATAAAAGAACAATAATTAGTACAAGAAAATGAGGGATTGTCATTATTGGCAAGCCTCACAATCAGGATTGTCAATTGAACATGCTTGTGGCACTGGCGCTGCCTGAGTGAAACCTTCTTCCTCTACAGGCGCTTCAGGTTTTTTCTCTTCAACCACTGGCGCTGCAACTACAGGAGCCGCAACAGTTGCAGGTTTAACTGCATTCAATGCACCAGTATTAATGGTTGATTTTTCAGCAGAAGTTGCACCTAATGCACGTAGGTAGTAAGTGGTTTTCAGACCACGTAACCAAGCCATCTTGTAAGTGATGTCCAGTTTCTTACCGTTTGCACCAGCGATGTACAGGTTCAGAGATTGCGCCTGATCGATCCATTTTTGACGACGAGAAGCAGCATCTACGATCCAGCGTGGCTCAACTTCAAACGCAGTCGCAAAGATTGCTTTCAATTCTTCAGGAATACGAGAAATCTTTTGTACTGAACCTTCAAAGTGTTTCAGGTCATTGACCATCACTGCATCCCAAAGACCACGTTCTTTCAACGCACGTACCAGGTACGGGTTGATCACTGTGAATTCACCAGACAGATTAGATTTCACATACAGGTTCTGGAATGTAGGCTCGATTGACTGAGACACGCCACAAATGTTCGAAATAGTTGCAGTCGGAGCAATCGCCATCACATTCGAATTACGCATACCGTCTTTTTGAACTTTGGCACGTAAAGTGTCCCAGTCCAGACGTTGAGTGCGATCCACTTCAAACATGCGTTCTGGACGAGTTTTCGCAACCAGGTCAAGTGAGTCGATTGGCAGAATGCCTTGGTCCCACAATGAACCTTTGAATGTTTCATACGTACCACGTTCAACAGCAAGGTCACTTGAAGTTGAAATTGCGTAGTAAGAAATCACTTCCATTGATTCATCAGCAAACTCAACCGCAGCGTCAGAACCGTAAGCCATACCCATTTCGTAAAGCGCATCCTGGAAGCCCATGATACCCATACCGACTGGACGGTGTTTCAGGTTCGAGTTACGTGCTTGTGGAACCGCGTAGTAGTTGATGTCGATCACGTTATCGAGCATACGAACCGCAGTTTTCACTGTACGAGCCAGTTTTTCACGATCCAGCTTGCCGCCTTGAACGTGTTGTACCAGGTTAATCGAACCTAAGTTACATACTGCGATTTCTTCTTTGCTGGTGTTCAGGGTAATTTCTGTACACAGGTTAGAAGAGTGAACTACACCCACGTGTTGTTGTGGTGAACGCAGGTTACATACGTCTTTAAATGTGATCCATGGGTGACCTGTTTCAAACAGCATAGACAGCATTTTGCGCCACAAATCTTTTGCACGGATTTTCTTGTGCAACATGTTTGTTTCTTTGGCAATGCTTTCGTAGTAAGCATAACGCTCAGCGAATTCTGCACCAGTCAGATCATGAAGATCAGGCGTTTCAGAAGGAGTGAACAGTGTCCATTCAGCATCTTCGAATACACGTTGCATGAACAGGTCAGGAACCCAGTTCGCAGTGTTCATGTCATGGGTACGACGACGGTCATCACCCGTGTTCTTACGAAGCTCAAGGAATTCTTCGATATCCAGGTGCCAGGTTTCCAGGTATGCACATACCGCACCTTTACGTTTACCGCCTTGGTTTACCGCAACAGCAGTATCGTTGGCAACTTTAAGGAATGGCACCACACCTTGAGACTTACCGTTTGTACCTTTAATGTAAGAGTTCAGGGCACGAACTGGAGTCCAGTCATTACCTAAACCGCCTGCCCATTTAGACAGCATTGCGTTATCACGCATCGCGCCATAGATGTCAAACAGGTCATCATCAATCGTAGTTAAATAGCAGCTAGACAACTGTGGACGTAACGTACCTGAGTTGAATAGGGTAGGTGTAGACGCCATGTAGTCGAAGCTAGACAATAAGTTATAGAACTCGATTGCGCGGTCTTCGCGGTTATCTTCGTTCAGGGCAAGGCCCATAGACACACGCATGAAGAACAATTGCGGCAATTCGAAACGCACGCCATCTGAGTGGATGAAGTAACGGTCAAATAGGGTTTGCAGACCTAGGTAAGTGAACTGGTTTGAACGTTCTGGTTGAATCGCTGCAGCCAGTTTAGCTAGGTCAAAGTTTAACAATTCAGGTGAAAGAAGCTCTAACTCAATCCCTTTTTTCAGGAAAGTTTCAAGTGCATCACCTTCATTAGTATCAGTGGATAGACCCAAGAACTCTAAACCGGTAGCCACCAGGTCATCACGCAACAGACGTGCAGTCACATAAGTATAGTTAGGTTCTTGCTCAATACGGGTACGAGTTGCCATCATCATTGTGGTAGAGATGTCAGACTCTTTTACACCGTTATAAAGGTTTTTTACGGTCTCATCGACAATCGCCTGTACGTCGATCCCTTCAAGGCCTTCAGCAGCACGAGTCACAGTCGCAGTCAATTCGCTTAAGTCAAGCGGCTTTAACTTACCTTCTGCATCAGTGACTTGCAGTGTAGGGTGATGGTTGGCACCTAACTGTTTGCGCGCTTCAGAACGTTGTTCACGGTAGATGACATAGGCACGTGCAACTTTCTGTTCGCCAGTACGCATCAGCGCAAGTTCAACCTGATCCTGAATTTCTTCGATATGGATCGTGCCACCCGATGGTAAACGGCGTTTGAATGTATTCAGAACCATTTCCGTTAATTGTTCGATACGGTCGTGTATACGGCTCGAATCTGCACTTTGCTGGCCTTCTACTGCCAAAAATGCTTTTCCAATTGCAACAGAAATTTTTTCTGCATCAAAAGCGGCAACATCACCGGTGCGTTTAATCACCTGAAGTTGACCCGGAGTGGACGTGATTACGCTCATGTTAGCATAGCTCCATTGTCATCTATTTTTATGTTTATGGACCGTTTGAACTGGGCAAAAATCGTGCCACAGTGTTCGAGGAATAAACACAAGACCTAGTGGTTATAAAATTAATTGAACACAAGATACGGGAAAATTTAGGGTAGATCAATATTGACATTTTGCTAAATATTTTTCTGAAGTTTTATCTTAATCTTTTGCAAAAAGATACCAATTTTTATTGATTCTTGCATAAGCCTTATCCGGCAAGGCATAGCATATCAAAGCTGGCAAAAAGTGCTTATAGATAACATTGTGGATAACTAAAAAGGCCTGAATCAACTAGTCACATTTTGTTCAGATTAAGCTTTAATCGATGCAAATAAGCCGACAAACGGTAGTTAAATGCACATTCGAGTGAAATGTGCACGATAAAATATTACAAAATGCTACTTTGATGTATTGGTTTGGTGAACGCTATCTTGTTTACAATGTAAACGTGTGTATATTGCAAGCATATTAAAAACGTATCTATTGGATTTCAAAAGGATACGTCCGTAGCATGCGTCCATCAAATAAAGGGGCAACACATGAGCCAAGAAGAAAAGTTACCTAAAATTCTAATTGTTGAAGATGATGAGCGTCTTGCTCGTTTAACACAAGAATACCTCATCCGTAATGGTCTTGAGGTTGGGGTAGAGCCGGATGGCAACCGTGCTATTCGTCGTATTATTGCTGAGCAACCAGACATGGTGGTTCTAGATGTCATGTTGCCAGGTGCTGATGGTTTGACCATCTGCCGTGAAGTTCGTCCACATTATCATCAACCGATTTTAATGCTGACTGCACGTACTGAAGATATGGATCAGGTCTTAGGTCTGGAAATGGGTGCAGATGACTATGTCGCTAAACCGGTTCAGCCGCGTGTCCTGCTGGCTCGTATTCGTGCTTTATTGCGTCGTACCGACAAGGTGCCTGAAGATGAAGTGGCTCAGCGCATCGAATTTGATGACCTGGTGATCGACAATGGTGGTCGTTCAGTGACCTTGAATGGTGAGCTGGTTGACTTTACCAGTGCAGAATATGACCTGTTGTGGCTGCTGGCTTCAAATGCGGGCCGCATCCTGTCACGTGAAGATATCTTCGAGCGTCTACGCGGCATCGAATATGACGGCCAAGACCGTTCAATTGATGTGCGTATCTCGCGCATTCGTCCAAAAATTGGTGACGATCCTGAAAATCCAAAACGTATTAAAACAGTACGTAGTAAAGGTTATCTATTCGTCAAAGAAACTAACGGTATCTAATCGGTGCCTTTAGCCGCCTGAATAAACAGGATAATTAATAGGTGTTTAAACACAGTATATTTTTGCGGATATACGCAGGCCTGGTCATGCTTGTGGTCCTGGTGGCAGTATTCAGCTATCTGCTGGTACAGATCATCAACTACCAGCGTGCGCAGGAGTATCGTGAATCCCTGACTAATGGTATGGCATATATCATCAGTGAGGGGGTTGCGAGACAGCCTAATCTGCAGCAAAAGATGGATTGGGTTTCAGATGCGTCTGATCTGTTGGAATTGCCGATCTACTATGTCGAAGCCAGTAAAGTGGATATTACCCGAGCGGAAGGTCGACGTCTGGCTGACCGTAAGGCAGTCGTGCGTTGGGATGCTAAAACTGGGGTAGCTTATATTGTCATTGGGCTACGCGATGATCCAAGTCATTATCTTTATATTAAGGCGGATAATATTACTGAACGTCAGATGAAGGCTTTACCGGTCTTTATTCTGGACTATCTGGTGTACTACCCAGGTCAGGAAAAAGAATACCTGAAGCGAATTCAGGACTATTTCTCTTATCCAATCTCGATCGAAAATGTCCAGAGCCTGCCACTAGATTCCGAGCAGATCGGACGTTTGCGTCTGGATCACAGCATTATTTTATATCGTGATAGTGCCTCAATTCGCGGCACTACAATTTCGATCATTTCTCCTATTCCTAGCTCGACGTCTGAAGTGCTGGTGATGGGGCCAGTGCCGTTATTTAACTGGATGCCATTCCAGTTAGCTGCCGGAATTACCTTATTGAGCCTGTTTGTCTTAAGTCTGGGGATTTATGGTCTGCTGGTGCCAATGCAGCGTAAACTGCGTGAAGTGAGCTATGCCCTGAACAAGATGAAAACCGGGAACATGTCATTGCGTCTTCCGGTGGAGGGCAGTGATGAGATGGCGACGCTGGCTTCCAGCTATAACAATATGTCGGACCATATTCAGCGCCTGATTGAAGCGCAGCGTGAATTGATGCGTGCTGTATCGCATGAGCTGCGTACACCGGTTGCCCGTATCCGTTTTGCTGTGGAAATGATGGCAGATGAAGACGACTATGATTATCGCTTGCAGCAGGTTGAGCAGATCGATAAGGATATTGAAGCCTTAAATACCTTGATCGATGAAATCATGACCTATGCCAAACTGGAACAGGGCATGCCTTCAATTGAATTTGAAGATATTGATCTGTTTGAAGTGTTGGAGCAGGTGGCCGTCGAAACAGATGCTCTAAAAACTGGCAAAGAAGTTGAAGTGCTGCCAATGTCAGTACCTGTAACCGTAGAAGCTGAACGACGTTACCTGCATCGTGTGGTGCAAAATCTGGTGGGTAATGCAGTACGCTACTGTGAGCAGAAAATCCTGATCAGCGGCGGACTAGATGCTAAGGGCATGGCGTATATCTGTGTAGAAGATGATGGTCCGGGGATTCCAGAAGCTGACCGCGCCCGTATCTTTGAAGCTTTTGCCCGACTGGATGATAGTCGTACCCGTGCTTCAGGGGGGTATGGTTTGGGCTTGTCTATTGTCAGCCGGATTGCTTACTGGTTTGGTGGAGAGATTCAGGTCGATCAAAGTCCGACACTGGGTGGTGCACGCTTTATCATGATTTGGCCAGCCAGCCGTTACGGTAAAAAAATCAAGCAAAAACCGATCGAAAAGCTGGAAAAAGCTGAAGTGTCAGATCAGTCAGAATAAGAGTTTAGGTGAGAAAAAACGATACATAGGTATCGTTTTTTTATGGCTATTTAAAGGGGATTATTCATGGATGGTAGCATCCGGTTCAATCAGTGGCTTGCCTTCTTTCAGGCTGTTTAAGGCATCAGAATTGAAGTTGATCAGTAGCTTGTTATTTTTAACATCTACCTGATAGCTTTGGATTAGCTTCTGGTCACCAGATAAGGTTTCAAGCTTGTACTCATCGGCAATATTCATAATACCGTCCAGGTTAATGCTGGAAGAGGCATAGTCTGTCTGGAAAAGTTTATGAATATCCCCTAAGTCAAAGATTGCATTGCTGGCATCCTGATGTTTTTGGATATAGCTTTCTACATGTCGCATCAATAATTGAGCAAAGAAAAAATAATCAGGTTTATGGGTAAATCGTAGAGACATGCATGGACTCCTTATTGTTACTTTATAAATGTCATAGTGTGTTTAAAAATAGAAATATCATAATCTGAATCAAACTGTTGGACGTGTTGCAAAAATACACAATTGCTCTTTTAAGGCTTACCGAGAGCGGGTAGAAAAGGGGGGCTTCTAATTGAATGACAACATTCATGTTAAACATCTTTTAAAAACACACTTATTTTCCGGAGCATGATGCAAAGGTGAAATGTTTTTAATTGATTCTTTATAAGTTTCGTTTCATTGGGTGGGTAGCCAGCCACTGTAAAAGGAGTGAGGCTTAATTATGCATAGCTTTAAAAGTCTATCTGGGTTTAGAAAAAAATAATGGAAATTTAAACTTTAATTTAAAAAAACGATCGGTTGAGATTCTATGAGCTTAAAGCCAGAATAAAATTAGGAATGTCTAAAAAATCATCCAAAAGACTAAGGCTTATAAACTAGCAAGTGAAATCCAAAATCAGGTACAATTGGCGGGATTAATTTTGTGTTTGGTGTATTTGAAGGCCAATACATACATTCTTTGTTAATAAATCGGCCTGCCAGGAGTTATCCCCGCATGAGTGCCATTACTCCATACGAATGGGCAATTATTGCCTTCGTGATCGGCGTTACATTTTTATGCGTCTTTATGCTCACTGTCCCATTACTCCTCGGGGGTAAATCATGGGGCCGTGCCAAGCAGGAGCAGTTTGAGTCAGGCGTAGTCAGCGCAGGTGGAGCTCGTATCCGCTTGTCTGCGAAATTCTATTTAGTTGCAATTTTCTTTGTAGTCTTCGACCTCGAAGCACTTTACCTGTATGCATGGGCATCTTCTGTTCGTGAAGTAGGTTGGATTGGTTTTGCAACTGCAGCTATCTTTATTTTGGTTTTACTTGTTGGTTTGGTTTACGAATTATCGACAGGCGCACTGAACTGGGCACCTTCAGACAGACGTAAAGCAGCAGGATACAAAGCTAAAATTGGTTCGCCAAATATGGATCTTGCAGAAATTACGCGCTTCAACTCAGTTGAAGAATTGGTTATGGATCCAACTGGTCAAATCCCAGCTCAATCATCTGGTCTTGTGAAAAAATCACAAGTTCAACCCTCTGATAAGGAGTAACTCGGGATGAAATATACATTAACCCGTGCGAATCCGAATGCTGATGAATATCCACTTCAAGAGCGTATCGTTGTAGAAGATCCGCTTCTAGAAGAAGAAGTGAATAAAAATGTGTTCATGACTCGCCTAGAGGATGTAATGCACACAGCAGTGAACTGGGGTCGTAAGAACTCAGTTTGGCCATTTAACTTTGGTACATCTTGCTGCTACGTTGAATATGCAACGACTTTGACCGGTGTACATGACTTGTCACGTTTTGGTGCCGAAGTTATCCGTGCTTCACCGCGTCAGGCAGACTTGATGATTGTAGCAGGTACATGCTTCGTGAAAATGGCTCCGGTAATTCAACGTCTGTATGAACAGATGCTTGAACCGAAATGGGTGATTTCAATGGGTGCGTGTGCAAACTCAGGTGGTATGTACGATATTTATTCAGTCGTACAAGGTGTGGATAAGATTATTCCGGTAGATGTATACGTTCCGGGCTGCCCACCACGTCCTGAAGCATTGATCCAGGCATTAATGCTGTTACAAGACCAAATTCAATTAGAGCGTCGTCCGCTGTCTGCGGTAATCGGTGATGATCTTAAGCCAGTGTATAAGCCAAAGATGATGCCGGAACGTGACCGTAAGAAAGACCAGCGTGTGGCTGTGAAGAACTTACGCTCTATGGATGAAATTAAATAATTTAAACGACCGGTTTTTTGTTGTGCACCCGCTATGGGTGTAGTTGTCGTTTAGGTTGACTGAATTTGTATTAAATAGGAAGCCAAGCCAATGGCTGAAACTGACATTGCTATGCCAGAATCAACAGCAGTTGATTCACGCCCAGCATTTGCCATCATTGAAGAGCTCAAAACCAAGTTTGGTGAGAACTTCTTTGTGCAAACAACTTTCGAGGATTTCCCGACAGTTTGGGTTGAGCGCGCACGTGTACAAGAAGTATTGATGTTCTTGCGTACCGTGCCACGTCCATACGTGATGCTATTCGACTTGTCTGCAGTAGATGAGCGTTTACGTACGCACCGTGACGGTTTGCCTGCGTCAGAATTCACAGTGTTCTATCATTTATTATCTTTAGAGCGTAACTGTGACATTCGTATTAAAGTTGCATTAAGCGACAGCGATCTGAATATTCCGACCGCAACGAATATCTGGCCAAATGCGAACTGGTATGAGCGTGAAGCTTATGACATGTTCGGCATCAATTTCGAAGGGCATCCAATGCTCCGTCGTATCTTGTTGCCAACCTACTGGGAAGGTCATCCGCTACGTAAAGAATATTCTGCACGTGCGACTGAATATACTCCGTATATTCAAGACAAAGCCAAGCAGGACTTTGAACAGGAACATCTACGTTTCGTGCCAGAAGACTGGGGTCTGAAGCGCGGTAATGCAGATGAAGATTTCATGTTCCTGAATTTGGGTCCTAACCACCCGTCTGCGCACGGTGCGTTCCGTGTAATTTTGCAGTTGGATGGTGAAGAAGTGAAAGACTGTGTGCCAGATATCGGCTATCACCACCGTGGTGTGGAAAAGATGGCTGAACGTCAAACTTGGCATTCATTCATTCCGTATACTGACCGTGTGGACTATTTGGGTGGTTGTGCTCAAAACATGCCGTATGTGATGGGTGTGGAACAATTGGCAGGCATTACTGTGCCAGACCGCGCACAATGTATCCGTGTCATGATGTCGGAATTGTTCCGTATCAATAACCACTTGCTGTACATCGGTACTGCGATTCAGGATGCCGGCGGTATGACCCCAGTATTCTATATGTTCGCTGACCGTCAGAAAGTGTATGACATCGTGGAAGCGATCACCGGTTACCGTATGCATCCAGCATGGTTCCGTATCGGTGGTACTGCACATGACTTGCCAAATGGTTGGGAAAAACTGGTTCGAGACTTACTCGACTGGATGCCTAAGCGTTTGAATGAATACTACACTGCAGCACTGAAAAACTCTGTATTTGTGGGTCGTACCCGTAATGTGGCTCAGTACGATGCGAAATCTGCATTGGCATGGGGCGTAACAGGTACTGGTCTGCGTGCTACAGGTATCGACTTTGACGTACGTAAATACCGTCCATATAGCGGTTATGAAAATTACGACTTCGAAGTACCGGTTGAGTACGAAGGCGATGCATATGCTCGTGTGATTGTTCACTTCCGTGAAATCGAACAGTCACTGAAAATCATTAAGCAGTGTCTAGAGAATATGCCATCTGGTGCGTACAAAGCAGACCATCCACTGGCTGTTCCACCACCAAAAGACAAAACATTACAAGATATTGAAACCTTGATTACGCACTTCTTGAGCGTTTCTTGGGGTCCTGTAATGCCTGCAGGTGAATCATCTGTGATGGCAGAAGTGGTGAAAGGGGCGTCAACTTATTATCTGACTTCAGACAAGTCAACCATGAGTTACCGTACCCGTATTCGTACACCAACTTTCACGCATTTACAGCAAATGCCTTCTGTGATTAACGGCAGTCTTGTATCTGACTTAATCATTTATTTAGCGACAATCGACGTCGTAATGGCTGACGTGGATCGCTAAGGGGTAAACGCATTATGATGATTTTGACTGATAAAAAGCCACGTGTGAATGTTGAAGGGATTTTAACTTCGGAAGAAATCCACGAAATTGAACATCACATTGGGCATTACCCGTACCCACGTGCAGCGTGTCTTGATGCGCTGAAGTGTGTACAACGCCGTAATGGCTGGGTAGACGATGCTCAAATGAATGCCATCGCGCAAATGCTCAGCATGAGCCTTGCCGATTTGGAAGGGGTTGCAACGTTCTATAACCGTATTTACCGTCAGCCAGTGGGTCGTCACGTAATTTTACTGTGTGACTCAATTGCGTGTTTCTTGATGGGTGCGGAGACTTTAGCAGAAGCATTCCAGCGTGAATTGGGTATCCAGTTCGGCCAAACCACAGCGGATGGCCGTTTTACCTTGCTTCCAATTTGCTGCCTAGGTAACTGTGACAAAGGTCCAACCCTCATGATTGATGAAGACACTCACGGTCTCGTGGAAGTGACATCAATTAAACAGTTATTGGAGAAGTATGTATGAATACCGAACCAAAACCAATTTATGGCGACGGTAACCCGGAAACGCATCCACTGACTTGGCGTCTAAGCAAACAAGCAAATGTCCGTCACGTTGATGACTACGAAGCGCTTGAAGGCTATGCAGGCTTTAAAAAAGCCCTGTCTATGACACCGAAAGAAGTGCTGGAAGTTGTAAAGGCTGCAACCGTAAAAGGTCGTGGTGGTGCAGGCTTCCCGGCAGGGATCAAATGGTCGCTGATGGCGCCAAATGACAATTCAGGTCCACGTTACCTGATTTGTAATGCCGATGAGATGGAACCAGGTACCTTCAAAGACCGTCTGTTGATGGAAGATCTTCCGCATCAGCTGATCGAAGGTATGCTGATTGCAGCTTATACCCTTGAAGCAACTCAAGGTTATATCTTCATCCGTGGTGAATACATCGAAGCGGCGAAGTACCTGAACGAAGCACTTGAGCAGGTTCGTGCCAAAGGTTACCTGGGTGACAACATCCTGGATTCTGGCTGGAGCTTCGAGTTACACGTGCATACCGGTGCGGGTCGTTATATCTGTGGTGAAGAAACTGCATTGATTAACTCGCTTGAAGGTCGCCGTGCAAACCCGCGTACCAAACCGCCATTCCCGCAGGTTGCAGGTGCTTGGGGTCGTCCTACGATCGTGAACAACGTAGAGACCTACAACAACTTGCCAGCCATCATGTTGCGTGGTCCAGAATGGTACATCGGTCTGTCTGCAGGTAAATCGAAAGATCCTGGCACAAAAATTTATGGTGCTTCAGGTAAGGTGAAATTCCCAGGTCTATGGGAACTGCCATTCGGTACCACTGCACGTGAAGTGATTGAAGAACATGCCGGTGGTATGCGTGACGGCCTGAAGCTGAAAGCATGGTTACCCGGTGGTGCATCAACTGACTTCCTGGCTGCCGAGCATATCGATCTTCCGATGGATGCGGAAAGCATCATGAAAGCAGGTTCACGTTTAGGTACCTGTCTATTGATGGTGGTTGATGAAACTCAATGTATGGTTTCAGCGACTCGTAACCTCGAAGAATTCTTTGCGCGTGAATCATGTGGCTGGTGTACACCTTGCCGTGATGGCTTACCTTGGGCGGTGAAAGCGCTTAAAGCACTTGAAGATGGTACTGGCAAGAAAGAAGATATCGATCACTTACAAGAACTGACTCGTAAGCTTTGGATTGGTAAAACTTTCTGTGCTCACGCACCAGGTGCTATGGAACCGTTAATGGGCGCACTCAAACATTTCCGTGGCGAATTTGAAGCGAAAGTCGTAAATGCTGCCGCTCAAACCCGCAACGTAGAACAAGCTTAAGGAATTCGACTATGGCTACAATTCATGTCGATGGAAAATCGTATGAAGTCAACGGCTCGGAAAACTTGCTGCAAGCATGTTTGAGTCTTGGCATCGACATCCCATACTTTTGTTGGCATCCATCCTTAGGTTCTGTCGGTTCTTGCCGTCAATGTGCTGTGACTCAATACGCGAATCCAGAAGATACGCGTGGTCGTTTGGTCATGTCATGTATGACACCGGCTGCTGACAATACCTACATCTCGATTGAAGACAAAGAAGCAAAAGATTTCCGTGCTTCTGTTGTTGAATTCTTGATGACCAATCACCCGCACGACTGTCCAGTCTGTGAAGAGGGTGGCCACTGTCACCTGCAAGATATGACTGTGATGACACAACATGACCGTCGTCGTTACCGGTTCACCAAGCGTACGCATTACAACCAAGAACTTGGTTCGTTCATTGCGCACGAGATGAACCGTTGTATCGCATGTTACCGTTGTGTTCGTTATTACAAAGACTATGCGGGCGGTACGGATTTCGGCGTATATGCAAACGCTTCTCGCGTTTATTTCGGTCGTCCGGAATCAGGTACTTTGGAATCTGAATTCTCAGGTAACCTGACTGAAGTTTGTCCGACTGGTGTATTCACCGATAAGACTCACTCAGAACGCTATAACCGTAAATGGGACATGCAGTACGCACCAAGCGTATGTCATGGCTGTTCTTCAGGTTGTAACATCTCTCCAGGTGAGCGTTATGGTGAGCTTCGTCGCGTTGAAAACCGTTTCAACGGTGAAGTTAACCAATACTTCCTGTGCGATAAAGGCCGTTTCGGTACCGGTTATGTAAACCGTAAAGACCGTCCGCGTCAGCCACAGTTCCGTACTGGCACGAATGTAGAAACTGTTTCTGTTGATACAGCATTGGATACCGTAATTGCGAAAATCCAAGGCAAAAAAGTACTGGGGATCGGTTCACCACGTGCATCGCTTGAAGCTAACTTCGCACTACGTGAGTTAGTTGGTCAAGACAATTACTCAACCGGTATGGCTCAAAAAGAGCAAAATCTGGTTGAGCTGGCTGCATCGATCATGCAAACCGAGGGTGTTTATAACCCGAATATGCGTGAAATCGAGAGCTATGATGCGGTACTGATTCTGGGTGAAGACCTGACTCAAACTGCACCACGTATGGCTTTATCTGTTCGCCAAGCTGCGAAAAATAAAGGCAAGGAAATGGCTGCAGAGCGCCGTACCCAAGAATGGCTGGCTGAACCTGTACAACGTATTGCCCAAGATGCGAAATCTCCGATTTACATTCTGGCTGCAACACAAACACGTTTGTCTGACGTTGCGGAAGGTGAAGTGGTTGCTTCTCCAAATGACATCGCACGTTTAGGCTTCGCGATTGCTGCGGGCGTAAAAGGTGAAGTCATCACTGGTCTTGATGACGATGCGAAAGCATTTGCACAAACCATTGCAGATACGTTGAAAGCTGCGAAGAAACCACTGATCATCTCTGGTACAAGTCTACAAGACGCAACCATCATGGAAGCTGCTGCACAAGTCGCACAAAATCTGGGTAATGCGGGCTTGACCTTGACTGTTCCTGAAGTGAACTCAATGGGGCTGGCAATCTTCGGTGGTCAAAGCCTTGAGCAAGCATTTGCACAAGACTATGACACTGTCGTAATTGTAGAAAACGATCTTTACCGTCGTTTACCAGCGGCTCAGGTTGATGCTGCGCTTGCAGGCAAACAGGTGATCGTATTGGATCACTCTGAAACTGCGACTGTGAAGAAAGCGAACATCGTATTGTCTGCTGCCTCATTTGCTGAAGGTGATGGTACTGTCGTTTCTCAAGAAGGCCGTGCACAACGTTTCTATCAAGTGTATGACCCTAACTACTACAACCCGGAACTGGCAATCAAAGAATCTTGGCGCTGGTTACACGCACTGGAAACAGGCGTACAAGGCAAAGCGATTTCTTGGACTTTGCTGGATGACGTGATCGAGTCAGTGGCAAAAAACATTCCAGCGCTGGAAGGCATTCTGGATGTTGCACCTGATGCGGGCTTCCGTGTCCATGGTCTGAAAGTGGCACGTGAACCACGTCGTTACTCAGGCCGTACTTCGATGCGTGCGCCATTGTCTGTCCACGAGCCGAAACAGCCAACCGATATCGATTCTGCATTAACATTCTCTATGGAAGGTTATGTGGGTAATGAAACACCATCTCCACTGATTCCATTTGCCTGGTCTGCAGGCTGGAACTCACCACAAGCCTGGAACAAATACCAGGATGAAGTGGGCGGTCACTTAAAAGGCGGTGATTCAGGCGTTCGTTTATTCGACCGTTTACCAAAACGTCCAGCGCGTAGCTTCGTTGCACCAGCACCTGTGCTTGTAAATGCTGAAAGCTTCCGTCTGGTACCAATGCATCACATTTTTGCATCTGGTGAGTTCACGATCAAAACTCCGGCAATGGAATCACGTATTCCTGACGCAGTATTTGCAGTGGGCGAACAGGATGCTACACGCTTGAACCTGCAAGACGGTCAGAAGATCACTGTGAAAGCAGGCGAGACTTCAATTGTTCTTCCTGTACAAGTGATTGAATACTTACCAACAGGTTATATTGGCTACCCAATTGGTCTTGCACCAACGGTATCTCTTGCAGAGCCTGTTTCAGTCGCGGTAGGAGCGTAATTCATGGAACAAGAATTAATCCGTCAAACGCCGTTGTGGGCTGAAAACTGGCCAATCGCCTATTCAGTACTTCAAGCGATCGTGATCTTACTGGTTGTAGTACTGATCGCTGCGTTGATGTCTTTTATTGAACGTCGTTTACTCGGCTTGTGGCAAGACCGTTACGGTCCGAACCGTGTAGGTCCGGGCGGTATGTTCCAGATTGTTGCCGACATGCTGAAAATCATGTTCAAGGAAGACTGGACACCAAAATTTGCCGATAAATTGACTTTCCGTATGGCTCCAGCAGTTGCGATGGCAACTGCGGTGCTGTCGTTCATGGTTATTCCTGTGTCACCTTATCTAGGTGTTGCAGACATGAGTATCGGTCTGTTGTTCTTCATGGCAATGGCAGGTATTGCGGTATATGCAGTACTATTTGGTGGTTGGTCTTCTAACAACAAATACGCATTGCTTGGTGGTCTACGTTCAGCAGCGCAAACTATTTCTTATGAAGTGTTCCTGGGTATTTCACTGATGGGTGTGGTGGCAATTGCCGGTTCATTCAACATGCGTGAAATCGTAGAAGCACAGAAAGATGTCTGGTTTATCATTCCTCAGTTCTTAGGCTTCCTGATCTTCGTGGTTGCAGGTGTTGCGGTAACGCACCGTCACCCATTTGACCAACCAGAGGCGGAACAAGAATTGGCGGAAGGTTACCACGTAGAATATGGCGGTATGAAATGGGGTATGTTCTTCGTTGCGGAATACGTCAACGTAGTACTGATCTCTGCATTGATCGTAACCCTGTTCTTCGGTGGCTGGTTAGCACCATTTGGTCTTGATTTCCTTCCACCAGCATTCTGGTTCATTATTAAAACAGCGTTCTTCGTAATGATGTTTGTATTGGCGCGTGGTTCTTTAATGCGTCCACGTTATGACCAGGTGATGAACTTTGGTTGGAAAATTTGCTTGCCATTGGCGTTGGTTAACCTTTTGGTGACTGGTGCTGTGATTCTGTTGAATCAGGCCTAAGACAGCAGGGAGAACAAAATGTTTAAATTTCTAGCTGGATTCGGGTCAATCGTTCGTACGTTGTTCATGGTCTTTACCCATGCAACGCGCAAACGTGACACCATTTTATATCCGGAAGTGCCAGCCGAAGAAATCGTGCCACCACGTTTCCGTGGTCGTATCGTGTTAACGCGTGACCCAGATGGCGAAGAGCGTTGTGTGGCATGTAACCTGTGTGCAGTTGCATGTCCGGTAGGATGTATTTCACTACAAAAAGCAGAACGTGAAGATGGTCGTTGGTATCCGGAATTTTTCCGTATCAACTTCTCTCGCTGTATTTTCTGCGGTATGTGTGAAGAAGCATGTCCGACAACTGCGATTCAAATGACACCAGATTTCGAATTGGGCGAATATGTTCGTCAAGACTTAGTCTACGAAAAAGAGCACTTGCTGATTTCTGGTCCTGGTAAATATCCTGACTATAACTTCTACCGTGTCACCGGTATGGCAGTTGCTGGTAAGGACAAGGGTCAGGCACAACGTGAAAGTGCACCTGTTGATGTACGGAGTCTATTACCATGATGTGGCCATTTTATTTAATGGCCCTTGTGGCCATCGTCTCTACAGTTCGTGTGGTAACTAATACGAACCCGGTACATGCTTTATTAAGCCTGATCGTTTCACTCCTTGCTGTAGCAGGGCTGTTCCTGATCGTGGGTGCACCATTTGCGGGTGCGCTTGAAGTCATCGTTTATGCTGGCGCAATCATGGTGTTATTCGTGTTCGTGGTAATGATGCTGAACCTGGGCGAACAGACTGTCGCTCAGGAACGCAAATGGTTGACTTCATCAGCGTGGGCTTATCCGGCATTGATGAGCTTCCTGATTGGTCTGATCCTGGTTTGGGTACTTAAATCAGATTACGTACAGCCTTCAATGGTGATGGGCACTGAAATGGTCGGTCCTAAAGCGGTAGGTCAATCACTCTTTACGCAATACTTATTGTTGGTAGAAGTTGCCGCGATGTTATTGCTTGCATCACTTGTTGCAGCATTCCATTTGGGTAAACGTGAACCAGGTGCAGAAGAGGAACAACAATAATGGGCAACATCCCTTTAGAGCATGGTTTGATCGTTGCATCCATTCTTTTTGCACTGGGTTTTTACGGTGTAATGGTGCGACGCAACCTGCTATTCATTTTAATGAGCCTTGAAATCATGATGAATGCTGCTGCTTTGGCGTTCGTCCTGGCGGGCAGTGCATGGGCACAGCCTGATGGTCAAATCATGTTTATTCTGATTCTGACCCTTGCTGCGGCAGAGGCGTGTATCGGTCTTGCGATCGTCCTTCAGTTCTATCATCGCTTCCATCATCTGGATGTGGATGCTGCTAGTGAGATGCGCGGATGAGTTATTTATATCTAACAATTTTATTCCCGCTCATTGGCTTCGTCCTTTTAGCGGCAGGGCGTCACAAGCTTCCTGAAACAGTTGCAGCCATTATTGGTGTAGGGGCTGTGGGGTTATCAGCATTGTTCGCACTCATTGCGGGTATGGACTTTGTCAACAATGGTTCTACTGCAGTGGTGCAACCTCTTTGGACCTGGTTTAATGTCGGTGGTTTTGCACCGGGCATCAGCCTGCACCTGGACGGTTTGTCTCTGTTGATGCTGGGCATGGTGACAGGCGTTGGTTTCCTGATCCATATCTTTGCATCATGGTACATGCGCGGTGAACAAGACTTCGCACGTTTCTTCTCTTACTTCAACCTGTTCGTTGCAAGCATGTTATTGCTGGTACTGGGTGACAACCTGGCGTTGTTATTCCTGGGTTGGGAAGGTGTAGGTCTGTGTTCTTATCTGCTGATTGGTTATTACTACCAAAATCCTGCAAACGGTGTGGCAGCGATCAAGGCATTTACCGTTACCCGTATTGGTGACGTATTCCTGCTGATTGCCATGTTCTTGCTGTTCCAGCAATTCGGTACGCTAAATACTCAGTACATCGTAGAAAATGCTGCGGCTGTGATGACTCAAAGCTCATCATTGACCATCTGGACTGCTTTAATGCTGTTCTTGGGTGCTGCTGGTAAATCTGCACAGATTCCACTGCAAACCTGGTTGGCAGATGCGATGGCAGGTCCGACTCCTGTTTCTGCATTGATCCACGCTGCAACAATGGTAACAGCAGGTGTTTACCTGTGCTGCCGTCTGTTCACAGTATTTGAACTTGCACCTGAAGTGATGATGTTCATCTCAATTACTGGTGCGGTGACATTACTGGTAGCTGGTTTTGCTGCATTGGTACAAACAGACATCAAACGTATTCTGGCTTACTCAACGATGAGTCAGTTGGGCTATATGTTTATGGCTGTAGGTGCTGAAGCATACCAGGCGGGTCTGTTCCATATGCTGACTCACGCATTCTTCAAGGCATTATTATTCTTGTCTTCTGGTGCAGTGATTCTGGCTTACCACCACGAACAAAATATCTTCAAGATGGGCGGTCTGTTCTACAAGAACAAATTCCTGTTTGCATGTTTCGCCATTGGTGGCGGTGCATTGGCTGCAATTCCATTCATCACTGTGGGCTTCTTCTCAAAAGATGCAATCCTGGGTGCGGTTTGGGTACAAGGCCAATCAATCGCAGTTTACAGCACACTTTACTGGGTGGGTGTAATCGGTGCGTTCCTGACTTCGATCTATACATTCCGTCTGATCTGGGTGGTATTCTTCGGTAAAGAAAACACACCTTACCATGCAATCAAGGGTGTAACTTACTGGGGTCCATTGGCAATTCTTGCAGTACTTTCAACTTTCGTGGGTGCAGCATTAAAAGCGCCTGTGGAAAGTATTTTGAATGCGGCTAAACTTCCTGCATTTGAAATTCCGGAAGCACTTGAACATGGCATGCATACTGCAGAATACACAGCAGTAGGTATTGCACTGGTAGGTCTTGCAATTGGCGTGGTGCTGTTTGCTTTTGCTTACAACGCTGTGAAATCTTTTGCGAAAACTTCTCTGGGTGCGGGCCTTGCCAACATCTGCCGTAATGCACTTGGTTTCGACAAGCTGTATGACATCGTTTTTGTGAAGCCTTATTTGTTCTTCGCGAAACTGTTCGGCCGTGATCCGATTGATGGCTTCTGGCTGGTGCTGCCTGCACTGGTTAAAGGTGGTCATAGCTTTACCAGTTCACGTCAAACAGGTTCACTGCGTGAATATGCATCTAGTATGGGGCTCGGTGTCGTTGTCCTACTGATGATCTTGCTCGTGATTCAGGTAGTGGGGAAATAAAATGGAAGCTCCAAACAATATTATTTTGCCGGCTCTGATCCTCATTCCGTTCATTGCAGGTTTTATTTGCTGGTTGGTCGATAAACTCGACCAACACCTTCCGCGTTATATCGCGCTGATTGGTATGTTAGTGACGCTGGTCTTGACCATCGTCCTTTGGCAGTCGGGTACTTATAACTATGAACTTGGCGGTGCGGCTCCTACGTGGGCAGCCGAGTTTAAATTGCCTTGGATTCAAACCCTGGGCATTAACATTCACCTTGCGGTGGATGGTTTATCTTTACTGATGGTTGGCTTGACTGCACTCCTTGGTGTGCTGGCAGTAGGCTGTTCGTGGGGTGAGATTCAGAAAAACGTTGGTTTCTTCCACTTGAACCTTTTATGGTCTCTGGGTGGTGTAATCGGTGTATTCCTGGCGATTGACCTGTTCCTGTTCTTCTTCTTCTGGGAGATGATGCTGGTGCCGATCTACTTCCTGATCGCACTTTGGGGTCATAAAGGGGCAGAAGGCAAGTCACGTGTATATGCTGCAACCAAGTTCTTCATTTACACACAGGTAGCTGGTTTAGTCATGCTGATTGGTATCCTTGGTCTGGTGACTGTAGGCTACACCATGACTGGTCAAATCCGTTTCGACTACAACTACCTGATGGGTGTAGCGAACATGCTGGATACACAAGCACCAGCAGTTGCTTATGCATTCATGATCTGTCTATTTATCGGTTTTGCGGTAAAACTTCCAGTTTTCCCATTACACGGCTGGTTACCAGATGCGCATGCACAAGCACCAACAGCGGGTTCTGTTGACCTTGCAGGTATCTTGATTAAGACAGCTGCTTATGGTCTGATCCGTTTCGTGATTCCATTCTTCCCGGCGGCTTCTGCACAGTTTGCAGACATCGCGATCATTTTCGGTTTAATCGGTATCTTCTACGGTGCTTGGTGTGCTTTCCAGCAAACCGATATGAAACGTTTATTGGCGTATACGTCTATTTCACACATGGGCTTCGTTTTACTTGCAATTTATGCAGGTAACATCCTGACCTTCCAAGGTCTGATGATCATGATGCTGGCTCACGGTCTGTCATCTGCAGCGCTGTTCATTATGTGTGGTCAGGTGTACGAACGTGTTCATACACGTGATATGCGTTTGATGGGTGGTATTCGTGGTCAGTTCCCATACCTTGCATTCTTCCTGATGTTCTTCATCGCGGCGCTTGTCGGTATTCCAGGTCTAGGTAACTTCATTGGTGAGTTCCTGATCCTGATGGGTTCATTCGGTAAATTCCCTGCATTCACAATCCTCGCTGCAATCAGCCTGGTATTTGCGGGTCTGTACGGTTTGATTCTGATCCATAAAGCGTTGTTTGGTGTTCCAAACGAAGAGCAAAAACAGCACTACACAAATCCGTTAAAAGATTTAAATGCACGTGAAGTGGTAATTTTGCTGATCTGTGCATTTGGTCTAGCATGGCTTGGTCTATACCCACAAAGCTTCCTTGACGTTTCTAACTCAAGCATGGCGTGGTTAGCGAATAGCTACATTCCTGTGTCTGAAGCAGCTGATGCTGTGCAGCAAGCTGCCGTTTCAGCTGAAAATGTGGAGATCCAATAAGCCATGAACTTCACAATGTCTTTTTCTGAGCTTATGCCTCTAGCACCTGTGATGATCGTGTCATTGACTGCGATCGTCGTGATGTTGCTTACTGCAATTAAGCGTAACCATAACTTAGTTGCGACTACGACAGTCATTGGTCTAAACCTGGCGGCGTTGTACATTCTGTTCGTTCTGTTAGCGGGTCAATTTGCACCTGCCAATGTAATGAATCTGTTCCTCGTAGATCCGTTTACGATGCTGTATCAGTTTGTGATTATTGTGGCTGCACTGGCGTGCAGTACCTTGTCACATGCTTATATTGAAACCTATAAAGATAACCGTGAAGAACTATACATCCTGATGCTGACCTCCGTTGCCGGTGCGATGCTGATGGTGGCAAGTTCTCACTATGCATCTTTCTTCATTAGCCTTGAGCTCATGTCGATCCCTGTATACGGCTTATTGGCGTATACACATCAGCGTTCTCAATCGCTTGAAGCAGGTGTGAAATATCTGGTGCTTTCAGCAACTGCATCTGCAATGTTGTTGATGGGTATGGCATATGTTTATGCATATACAGGTTCTCTAAGCTTTGTCGCTGAACCAGGCAAACTGTTAACTGCATTCAGTCAACCTGCTGTAGTAATTGGTCTGGCACTGATCGTATTCGCTGTGGGCTTTAAACTGTCACTGGCTCCATTCCACAAATGGACACCAGACGTATACGCAGGTGCTCCAGCACCAGTTGCAACTTTCCTTGCAACTGTGTCTAAAGTGGCAATGCTGGGTCTGTTCGTACGTTATGTATTGTCTTCTGGCTTAATCCTGTCAGATAGCTTCGTAACTATCATCAGCGTGATTGCAGTACTTTCCATCATTGTAGGTAACTTGCTTGCAGTGAAACAGGTGAACTTGAAACGTATCTTGGCATACTCTTCAATTGCTCACTTCGGTTATGTACTGGTTGCGATCGTATCTGCACGTAATACTGACTTTTTACAGGTTCAAGGTTTCGCGACTTTTGAAAGTGTAAACGTCTATATCATCACGTATGTATTGACTACGATTGGTGCTTTCGGTGTGGTAACGCTGATGTCTAGTCCGTATAACAATACAGATGAAGCAGGTAGCCTGGCAGAGTACCGTGGTCTGTTCTGGCGCCGTCCAGTATTGACTGCTGTATTAACTGTGATGATGCTGTCTCTGGCAGGTATTCCATTAACAGCAGGCTTTATCGGTAAGTTCCTGGTAGTGAAAACTGCAGTTGCAGGCGAGTCTTGGTTCCTTGCTGCGATGGTTATCCTGGGTTCAGGTATTGGTCTGTACTACTACCTGCGTGTGATGGTTGTCATGTATATGACTCCACCAGAAACACCACGTCTTGACGCTGTAAATCACTGGGGTCAGAAAGTCGGCGGTATCATGGTATTGCTTGTCGCATTACTGGTACTGGTGATCGGTGTTTATCCAGATCCAATCATTGCGCTGTCTCGCTATGCGTTCTTCGCAATGTCGCCTGAATTACAACAGTTTATTTTCACTTTGGTTCAAAGTGGTTTTAACTAATTCAGCGCAAGTTTGAAGTTATTACAAAAAAGCCTCCACGATTGGGGGCTTTTTTAGTTAAACAAATCCGGAAAAGTCTTTATAATAGCGGAAATTTATCTTTAACCTTCTAGGTGTTCTCCCGTGGCAATCCATGAAATCCGTCATCCTTTAATTCGACATAAACTCGGTTTACTGCGTCGTGCTGACATTAGTACCAAGAACTTCCGTGAGCTAGCTCAGGAAGTGACTATGCTTTTGACTTATGAAGCGACCAAGGATCTTCCTGTCGTTGAGCATGAGATTGACGGCTGGAACGGACCGGTAACTGTAGACCGCATTGCAGGTAAGAAAATTACTGTGGTGCCAATTCTACGTGCAGGTATTGGTATGCTGGACGGTTTCCTGAATCTGATTCCAAGTGCCAAAGTCTCTGTACTGGGTCTGGAACGTGATGAAGAAACCCTACAGGCACGTACTTACTATAAAAAACTGGTTCCAGACGTACAAAACCGTCTTGCGATGATCATTGATCCAATGCTGGCGACAGGTTCTTCTCTGGTTGCTGCGATTGACGTATTGAAAGCCAGCGGCTGTAAAGATATTCGTGTGATGGTATTGGTCGCTGCACCTGAAGGCATTAAACGTGTTGAAGAAGCTCATCCAGATGTGGTGATTTTCACTGCGGCGATTGATCATGGCTTGAATGAAAATGGTTACATCGTTCCGGGTCTGGGCGATGCGGGTGACAAGATTTTTGGTTCAGTTCAAAAAGATTAATATTTTTGAAAATGAACAGAAAAGGGGCTTTTACAGCCTCTTTTTTATATACTGAATACTGACAGATACAGAGTAGGGGACGTTTATGACTTCCGAGCAATACCAAGGAAAAGTAAAACAGTACAATTCAGAAAAAGGATTTGGTTTTATTTCTTCACCTGAGGGTGAGGTATTTTTTCATATCTCGGATTTCCCCGCCGATTTAGGTGAGCCGAAGCGCAATGACCGAGTAAAATTCAATGTGGTTCAGAATGGTGATCGCTATAAAGCCATTAAAATTGAACGTGTAGAAGATAAATCGAAGAAAGCCAAAAAAGCCAAAGCGGTAGCAGTCAATACTTCGATTACTTCAGCCCTATTGTCGAATTTAAAGCGTTAATATTTGCCTGGAAAATACATTTAAAAGGAGGCTTTAAAGCCTCTTTTTTATTCGAGTTATAAGTTTATGTAAGTTATAGGAATCTTGTGTAATTTAAAGCTTATAGAATGTTGCTAAAACAATAAAATACCCACCAAAGCTCAACAATATCTTTTAATCCCTTCCATATAAACTACGCATCTGTTGAATGATCTAGGGACACATATCATGTTTACAGATGGAAGAATTAAAACCTATGATGCTGTACGTGGGATTGGGAGTATTGAACTAAAAAATAATGCACAGGAGCTTAATTTTCAGTTAGATCAACTACCTTCACCTGAAATCGCGCCTCAAGTCGGAGAACGACTTAAATTTAGAATAATTGAAGAGCAAAATACGATTCAGCTGGAGAATATGGTACGTCTGGATATCAAGCATCAGGAAGAGTTCGTTTCTGAAGTAGTTGTATTACCATCTCTAGCTTCTACTTCTGCAATAGTCAATCCGGCACGCAATACTATTTTCTTTAGTCCCACACTCTGGTTGATTCTGGTAACAGCGATTGGATTTATAATTTTTGGAGAAATTTAAGTTAGGTTCTCATTTATTAAGATATTTGTCTCATCCTTCAAATAAAAAAAGCATCTTACGGTGCTTTTTTATTTTTAGAATTTAAAACGCTTTTTGAATACAATAGTTAAAAATATCAAACAATAGAGTGAATTATGTTTTTAGAGGGGAAGATCAAGACCTATAACGAAGAACGAGGTTTTGGTTTTATTGAGATAGCGGGTGAGTCAAAAGATTTATTCTTCCATATTAAAGACTTTCCAAATAAGAATGTGCCACCAAAAGTTGGGGAAAGGTTAAAGTTTCTCAAAGTACAGGATGCAGGCAAGTTTAAAGCAGACAATATTGTGCGTTTGGATCTCAAAACGGAAACCCCTCGACATACGCCTCAGTCACGAGCATTAGAAAATAAGCCTCGTATTACTCAACGAAAACAATCTCAAGAGAAGAAAAGTAGCTTTAGCACTTACATTGGACTTCTGATTATGATTGGCTTAGCCTATGCGGTTTATAACAAATATCAGTATTGGCAAAGCAGCAGAATACAGCCAGTAGAAGTGCAACGTATAGTTGAAGAACCACAAGTACAGCAGAATTTTAGCTGTGATGGACGACAGCATTGTAGTCAAATGAGTTCATATGAAGAAGCTTTATACTTTTTAAGAAATTGTCCAAATACCAAAATGGATGGTGATGGCGATGGGATCCCATGTGAAAGCCAATTTGGACATCGGTAAATAAAAAAAAGCGCCAAAAGGCGCTTTTTTTTATTGAAAGTGAAATTTATGCTTCACAGAATTTCATAAAGGCTTTAAGACCTGGTCCTTGATATTTTTGGCGGTGTACCAGCATAAATAAAGGACGGGTGAGTGACCAGAATGGAGTATTCAGAATGACCAGTTGACCTTTTTCCTGCAAAGGTTCAATCGCCAGCTTGGAAATACAGGACATCCCTAAACCACCTGCCACAATCTTCAGAATCGCTTCATTATGACCTAGAGTCAGACGAATATTGGCATCAGGTACATCTTTTAAAATGGCATTATCAAAGACTTCACGAGTTCCTGAACCTTCTTCACGTAAAATCCATTCAACCGATTTAAAATCTTCAGCAGTGAGCGGACGGTTTAGCTGAGCTAGAGGATGATCCGGCGCACAGCATACTGCCAGTTCATCATCGCGCCAATGAATACATTGCAGTTGTGGTAAATGGCAAGAACCTTCAATCAGGGCCAAATCTAGCTGGAACTGATTTACGGCTTCGATCATTTGACGGGTATTGCCGACCTGCAGTTGCAAGTGAGCCTGTGGCTGGATTTTCAGGAAATCCGCCATCAGATCTGGCATCAGATAGTCGGAAATGGTCAGCGTCGCACCGAGACGAAGGTCAATGCTTTGCAGTTCACCTTTGGCTGCCTGCTCGAAAGCTTCACAGCGGCCAAGGATTTCAAGAGCTTGCGGGAGAAGAAAACGACCTAAGTCATTGAGCTGTAAACGCTTACCAAGACGGTCGAATAAAGGCGCGCCAAGACCATCTTCTAAATCTGCTAAAGCCATACTCGCCGCACTTTGGGTGAGTTTGACTGCATCACTGGCTTTGGTGACGGTGCCTTCTTGAGCAACTGCTACAAAAACAGCCAACTGGCGTAAAGTCATGCGCATGAATAGAGCCTTAACATTTAAAAAATATTAATAAATTATGCTGTCATGCTACCATGAGCATAGTCTTTGATGCCACGTTTGAATCATGTCTATTGAAAAATTTAGCTTGGAAAAGGTTTTATCTGTACACCGTTGGACCGATACGCTGTTTAGTTTCACCATGACCAGACCTGCACATTTCAAGTTTACTGCAGGGCAGTTTGCGCGTATTGGCTTGAAGATAGGGGATGAACTCGTTGTCCGGGCATATTCAGTGGTGTCTTCACCTTTCGATGAAACCCTGGAATTTTTCTCAATTGTGGTGCCTGAAGGTAAATTTACTTCAAATTTACAACATCTTAAAGTAGGTGATGAACTTTACCTGGAAAAGATTCCTTATGGCTATCTGACCCTGGCACGTTACCAGCTGCCATTACCACAAGATTTATGGTTACTGGGAACAGGTACAGGTTTGGCGCCATTTTTATCCATGCTGCAAGACTTTGAAACCTGGAATAAATATAAACATATTAACCTGGTTTATAGCGTCCGTACGCAAGACGAACTGGCTTATGTCGACCGTATTCAGGAAATTGCCGAGAGCTTTGGCGAAGGTTATACTGGCTTTAAATTTATTCCAATCATTACCCGCGATCCTGAAGCAGTGCTTCATCATCGTTTACCGATCTTGATTGAGAATGGGGAACTTGAACGGGCAGCAGGACTTCAGCTTAATCCTGAAACCAGTCACGTGATGCTCTGTGGTAATCCGGAAATGGTTGAAGATACCAAAGAAGCGCTAAAAGCACGTGGCCTGACTATGAACCGTCGTGGTGAAGGAAATATTGCGGTAGAGAATTATTGGTAATTTCTTTAGAGTTTCTCCCTTTCTAAAAGGGAGGTTAGGAGGGATTGAAGTTAGATTATTTGTCAGTTCTTGAATCCTCCCCAACCCCTCCTTTGCAAAGGAGGGGCTTTTACCTCTCCCTTGCGCAGCAGTGCTGCTCATCGCTTAAAAGGAAAGGGAGTTACATCCTTCTTTAAATTAGAAATGGATTAAAACTGAAAATATTTTCAAGTTAAAAAGAATCCCCCTAAATCTCCCTTTGTTAAAGGGGGACTTTTATTTTTTTAGGTACAAAAAAACCTCCGTCATGGAGGTTTTTTTCATACTGTCATATTAGTGAACAAACATATCCATAAAGTCACGGATTTCCTGAATGGCAGTATCTGTATCGGTCGTTAACCAGGTCGGCTCAAAGAAACCGGCATAATGCTCGATCCGATCCGCAGGCACAACTAGACGTACCGGGCAATCTTCTTCCAGTAGGCGCCATGGAATAATCGGAACGTCATTATCTAGCCAGGCCGCAACATTCCGTACATCAATGACCATGGCATTAATGCAGTCCGGAAAAGGCATTACCGACATTTCTTCAGTACGGCGGCGGAAATATTCCAGATCTTGCCAGCGTAGCATAAAGCTCGGTTTGCTAAATTCAATGATTCCAATCAGATGCTGATCACGAGTGTAGTGCAAAGCACATTGATGTGTGACGTCAGTGTCAAGATCAAGCGATACACTCTGTTGACGGTACGCCATAAAACTCGGGTGCATGAAAAATAAGGTGGATAATTATAACGTATTTTGCGCAAAGTAGCAGGTATATTGAAAAACGGTATTTTTACAGCATGTTTTAGCCCACTTAAAATGTGCTTAAAATTTAATAAAATCATAGTGGTATATTGTTTATTTTATAGACAATTCAATTCCTGATAAATCAGCTAAAAACTGCCAGTATCAATTGTCTCGGAAGAGAGTTTCTAACCATAAGACCATAGTATGTTCAGGCTAGAAAATGCCTTTTTTGAAACTAATACCAAGTTCATCAGACTCATACATATAACTTACATCCATTCACTATCTCACCATCTTTTGTCACAGAAGCTGTGATAACTGCTTGTTATGATAAAAATCTACTTATGAATAAGAAAGAGTGAGAATGGTCATGGTTGATGATTTTAATAAAAAACCACCTTTGCATGATCAGGCAGCAATTACGCAGAAGAAGCGCATTCCTGTCTATATCCTGATTTTGGTCGGTATCTTTTTACTGGCAGTCCTGTTCTATATGTTTGCAGATGTGAAGCCAGATGCGCCTGCGACCCAGCCTAATACACCAGTACCAGCGACTGAAGCCCCTGCCAATAATGGTAGTCCGGCGGCTACTCCAGGCGGTGAAAGCAATGAAGCAATGGCTACTGCAGATGATGCGATGACAGAAGCAACAGCCACTGTAGGCGAAATGTCACAAGATACAGCAGAAGCTACTGCAACTGATGCTCAACAGGCCACCCAATAATTGGAATTATTAAAAAAAGCTCTGGTTCATGACTAGGGCTTTTTTGCAATAGGTGGTGATGTTTTTCAAAGTTCTGTATCTCCAGGCAAGCTAAGCACAGGAAGTTCAAGCTTTATAAGCAATCGGAAAGAGCTGAAGATTTCAAAAATAAGCTCGTGAATTCAGACAAATAGCGTAATAACAAAGAGGGCAGAAAACATGAATGATTATATGAGAGGCCCACGTGGTGGCTATGATGCCATGTACTACTGGGATCAGTTTCATCCAATTCTTAGTGCAATTGCCATATTAGTCCTAGGTTGGATTATTGCATTACTCGTCTCGGCAGGTGTTAAAAAAATCTTGCAAAAACTAGGGACCAATACACACTTAAATGCAGCGACAGGACATCGCTCTAATGTCGAGAGTATTATCGCTCGTGTTGTGTTCTGGATTATTCTGATTATTGCGGTCATCGGTGCGCTTAACGTGTTGAATCTGACAGCAGTGAGCGGACCGTTCAGTAATATGATCCAGCAGTTCCTGCTCTTTATTCCACAATTGCTGGCGGCTGTTGCTGTGGCCTTTGTTGGGTGGATTGTGGCAAATCTGGTCAAAGTCGGCTTGCAAAAAATGCTTGATCGCACCCAGCTGGATGAAAAGCTGAGTGCCGAAGTCGGTGTCAGCCCAATTAGCCAAAATATCAGTGAAATTGTTTACTGGCTGATTTTACTGCTGTTCTTGCCAATCGTCTTGTCGATTCTAGGTCTACATGGTTTATTACTGCCAGTGCAGAACATGCTGACTGATGTTGTAAGTTATCTGCCTAATATCTTCATTGCTGCAGTTATTGTATTTGTCGGATACATTCTGGCAAAAATCGTTCGCGGTATAGTTGAAGGTTTGCTCAACAGCCTGAATATTCAACATCAAGCTGAAAAAGTCGGCATTTTCAAAAACTCGAATGTCGCTCAACTGATTGGTTCATTCATCTTCGCAGTTGTAATTATTACGTCATTAATCATTGCATTTGAAGCACTGGGTATCGAAGCAATTTCTCAACCAGCAACTGCAATGCTGTATGAGATCATGAATGCCATTCCAAATATCATTGCAGCCGCACTGATTCTGATTCTGGCTTATGTGGTGTCTAGACTGGTAGCACGTCTGGTGACTGAAGTCGTTGCCGGAACAGGTGTAGATGAGGTTCCAGCTAAACTGGATCTGCAACGCTTCCTAGGCAAAACCAAACTATCAAGTCTGGTGGGTTATCTGATTGTACTGTTCACCATGCTATTTGCAGTTTCCGAAGCTGCGGACCGTTTAGGCTTTGAACAGGTGAGTGGCCTGATCGCGATGTTCATCTACTTCGGTGCAAACATCCTGCTAGGTGCTGTGATCCTGGTGATTGGCTTCTGGCTGGCCAATGTAGTTGCCAATATTGTGCAACGTGGTGAATACAACAGTTCACGCTGGTTAGCGAACCTGGTTCGTGTACTGATCATGGGTCTGGTCATTGCGATGGGTCTACGTGCCATGGGCATTGCTGACTCGATCGTGAATCTGGCCTTCGGTTTAACTCTGGGTGCTGTTGCTGTGGCATTTGCCTTGGCCTTTGGTCTCGGTGGCCGTCAACCAGCAGAACGTGTACTGACTGATTTGATCGATAAAGCTAAACGAGAAGCTAAAGAGCCGAATCCTTTGAAAAATGAAACTAATATCATGACTTCAGGCTTAGGTGCTGATGTCAGTGGTACTACAGGTGCAGGCAGTTCAACTACAGGAGAAAATATTGTGCCGAATCAAGATCAATCACAAGATGACAATACGCCAATGCGTACCAATTTATCCAATAGTACGCCAGCGACCTTGACTACTGCACCACAGGATGATGAAGCGTCAGGGGTAGATCAGGTGACACCAGATGTCGATCAGGCTGTACCGGATTCGCTTCAAGTTGATCCAACTCATCCACCAGCGAATAATCCATTTGGTTCTACAGGTGAAGAAGAACCGGATGTCGATAGTCATCCAAAAAAAGATGACCCGAATTAACCTGTTCTATTTAAACAAAATCGGCCACGCTTGAGTGGTCGATTTTTTTAATCCTGAGGAAATCTGAATGAATGCCAAGAAACCGAATAATCTGTTAGCACCCTTAGTGATAGCAGGCATAACCATTGGCTTTTTCACGGCTGCTTATCGATTTGTCTTTGTGAAAAGCAAACAGGATGAGCAGGCTGAAAAAGAGCTGGATAAGAAAATACCTGATCCAGACGAATTTAACTAAGTCGAAATACTGCCTAGTCACTATACATAGAATTTCTTTTTTAAAAAATATAGAATATTCAAGTGAATACTAAAATGATTTTGGTATTTTTCTTGCATTAAAAATATAAAGAAAAAGGAGATCAATAAGATGTGGAAAACATTTCAGCATAAATTCATGGCACCTATGGCAGATCAAGTACCCTTACATCTGCAGGAAGCGGCTCAGAAAATGCAACTGACGATTGACCGTTTAGAAAATACGGCCAATCTCAACCTGTTTAAAACGGATTATCTGGAATAAGCGAAGTATTTTCTCTTCCCAGATCATCTCTGTATTAAACATATTCCGATGCGGCATGTGCTGATGACCATGCCCATTGGAAGTTAAAACCTCCCAAATGACCAGTCACATCCAGTATCTCGCCCACAAAATACAAGCCTTTCTGCTTTTTGCTTTCCATGGTTTTAGATGAAACTTCGGTTGTATCTACGCCGCCCAAAGTCACTTCAGCTGTCCGGTAACCTTCAGTTCCAGAAGGCTTCAGTTCAAAGCCACTTAAACGTTTGGCAATCTGTTCCAGCTTGTCATCACTGATATTGCCGATGAATGTTTCAGCTACTTCAGTCCAGATCAGATTCTGTAATTCTAGTACTACGCTCTTCGGTAAATATTCGGTCAATAGTGTACGTAGCAGAACTTTAGGCTGACTCTGTTTTTTAGATTTAAAGAAATCAAACAGGTCGACACTTGGTAGAAAATCAACCTTAAAGCTTTGGCCAACATCCCAGTAATTTGACAGTTGTAGGGAGCTAGGGCCGCTCAGACCACGATGGGTAAACAGTAAAGCTTCAGTAAAACTGTTTAAATCATTGGACAGCGTGGCTTCAACTGCATTACCGCTCAGACGGGTGGTGACTTCCTTGAAACTATCCGAGAAAGTAAACGGCACCAGACCGGCACGGGTTGGATAGACATGATGTCCAAACTGTTTGGCAATCTCATAGCCGATGCCTGAACCGCCTAAGGTTGGAATTGACAGGCCACCTGAAGCAACCACAACAGATTCCACTTCAAAATATCCTAAAGAAGTGGCTACCTGAAATCCTTGATCGTCTACAGTGTTGATAGCTTTCACTTCGCAGTTGGTTTTGATCTCGACCAGACCGGTTTTGTCACATTCGGACAGCAACATCGCCAGAATTTCTTTAGCACCATTTAAGGTGAATAACTGTCCATGTTTACGTTCTTCATATTCGATGCCATATTCGCAGACCATGCTAATAAAATCCCAGTTGGTATAGCGGGTCAGTGCTGAAATCACGAAATGCGGATTGTGCGAGATGAAATTTTCAGGTTCGACATAGAGGTTGGTGAAATTACATTTTCCGCCACCGGACATCAGGATTTTCTTACCCACCTTATTGGCTTTTTCAACGACTACGACTTTACGACCACGTTGTGCTGCCATATAGGCCGTCATTAAACCTGATGCACCTGCACCTATGACCAAAACATCGTATTGCTGAACAGACATGACACACTCAAGGGAGAAGAAAGGGGAGCATTATAGACAATTTTATTTCAGCTTTGGCTATTCTTGAAAGGGGCTGCCCGAATTACAACGTGTTAGCGAATATTTATCATAAATAATTTGAAGCAGCTGGCGGATTCATGCATAGTTTTGTCATGCCTAAAAAATAATCACAATGAAAAGGAATAATTTATGACGGATACGGCAGCATACAAACAATATAATCTGATCAGCTATATTCTTCATCTACTGGGTTTTTTCCTGGGAATAACCCCATTAATCGCCATTATCATGAATTATATTAAACGTGATGAAATGCGGGGCACCTGGCTGGAAAGTCATGTGGACTGGCAGATTAAAACCTTCTGGTTCAGCTTGCTGGGTTATATTCTAGGTGGGCTGCTCACCGTGATTCTAATCGGTTTTGTGATTATTTTTCTTGTCTTTGTCTGGCATGTCTATCGGCTGGTCAAAGGGCTAATTGCACTCAATGAAAATAATCCGATAGGCATTTAAGTTTCGATCAGAACTTTAAGCGATTTAAATATTTCGACCTTGTAGTCCACCAGTATGCAGGATCAGCAGTTTTGTTTCTGGTGGAAAGCAGCCTTTTTCAATCAGATTTGAAATTCCCAACAGCATTTTTCCAGTATAAATTTGCTCTAAGGGAATATCATATTCAGCTTCAAAGTGCTGTATAAACTGGATCAGTTCAGGAGTGGTTTTGGCATAACCACTGCAACAATAATCATCGAGAATGGACCAGTTTCTTTTCTTGGTCAGCTTAGCCACCTCCTCATTCAGGAAGTTGCCTTTTAAGGCAGAAAATCCTAATACCTGTTGATGAGGCTGGCTGGCTTCAATCAAACCTGTAATCGTGCCACCAGTGCCTACAGCACAGCAGATCACGTCAAATTGTGCATCGCCGTCCTTTAGAATCTCCTGACATCCCCGAATCGCTAATGTATTAGTACCGCCTTCAGGAATGATGTAATGTGCAGGAAAATTTTGTGCTAACGCTGTTAGATAATTAGCGTCCTGTTTACGTCGATATTCTTCACGACTCACAAAATGCAGTTGCATTCCGAATTGTTGTGCCAACGCTAAAGTGGGGTTTAAAGGCTGATGAGCCAGTTCTTCACCCCGAATAATGCCGACACTCTCAAAGCCAAACTGCCGTGCTGCAAACGCCGTTGCGGCAATATGATTGGAATAAGCGCCACCAAAAGTTAGCAGCTTTTTAAAGCCAAGTTGCTGTGCTTCCAGAAAGTTGTATTTCAGTTTAAAAAACTTGTTGCCTGATATTTGCGGATGCACCAGATCCAGACGGCGTATGGTTACAAACCTGTCTTTCAGCCAGATGCGCTGGTCTGGAATATGCTGGGCGATTTTTTCAAACATGGTATTTTCATAAGCTAAGAATGAGCAAATTATAGCGAAATAGAATCAGCAGGATGGCAGAATCATGAGCTCCTTAAACTAAGAATAAAATTTTGTAGATTGTCACAATTCATATGCTGAAAATTTAAACAAATTTGCTAATCTGAATCTTATAGGGAACTTAGAGGAGGATAGAATAATGAAAATACTATCCTGTACGATTTTAAGTGTATTGCTCTTAGTAGGCTTATCTGGCTGCGATGATCCTTTGAATAAGCCTAAAACTGATACACGAAGCATGATCATTGGCGGAGTGCCGGTGCATGACCATGATTATAAGATGCTTGATTCATCCCTCACCGCTCAAGACCAATTGAAGAAATAGCCGGATTTCGCACAAATATTGCATCATTTGTGTAGAAATATTAAAGCAAAATAAATTATTTTTACTTAAAATAAGCCATTCATTTTAAGTTTGGATGGTCACGTGGAATCATTTTGGATTTTAGGTTCAATTGCCTTTGCCCTCATGTTAGGTGCAATGAGCCCAGGACCAACTTCTATTTATGTAGCGAAAAATTCAATTGCGATCTCACGTAAGCATGGCTTATTTACAGCTTTAGGTACCGGAACAGGGGCGGCTATTTTTGGCTTACTTGCAGTCCTAGGTTTACAGGCATTCTTGCTGGCTGTGCCATCTGCTTATCTGGCGCTTAAAATTTGTGGTGGTTTATATCTGCTCTGGTTGGCTTTTAAAATTATCAAGCATGCCAAAGAACCGATCGATGCAGGCGATGACAGTCAAACTCAGATGTCCTTACGTCGTGCTTATATGACAGGTTTGATTACCCAATTATCTAACCCAAAAATTGCGATTGTATTGGCCAGTATTTTTACTGCGCTTTTACCAAAAGAAATTCCAACTTACTTTTACTTTGTATTGCCGGTTTTATGTTTCTTTATTGATGCGGGCTGGTGCTCACTGGTGGCCGTTGCACTTTCTGCTGAAAAGCCACGTCGAGTATATTTGAAGTTTAAAGCCGGTTTTGACCGTGCAGCAGGGGCGGTTATGACCGTACTTGGCTTAAAGCTGATCTTCGGGATGAAGTAATTTCCAATTATCGCAGACTATAAAAAAGCCCCGATGATTCGGGGCTTTTTTAATTTGGTGCTTAAAAAATATTTTCTTCGGAATTTGCCGAGATCCGGTGAATAGATAAGTCTGCACCAGTAAATTCTTCTTCCTGACTCAGACGAATACCGATCAACACTTTCAGCAGACCATAAACCAGAAATCCACCCACCAGAGCTACTACAATCGCCAGTACGGTGCCGAATAGCTGTGAAATAATAGAAACACCGCCCATGCCTCCGAGCCATTGCTGACCGAATACACCGACAGCAATTCCACCGAAAGCACCACATACACCATGCAAAGGCCAAACCCCTAATACATCATCCACTTTAAGTTTATTTTGGGTATAGGTGAATAGTTTTACAAAAATCACGCCTGCGCTGATTCCGATAAATAATGCACCCAGTGGATGTACCACATCAGAACCTGCACAGATGGCAACCAGTCCGGCTAATGGACCATTATGCAAGAAGCCCGGGTCATCTTTACCCGCTACTTTTGCCGCAATAGTTCCACCGACCATCGCCATTAAAGAGTTAATTGCAACCAGTCCGGAAATGGCATCCAGGCGCTGTGCACTCATCACATTAAAGCCAAACCAGCCGACAATCAGAATCCATGAGCCTAAAGCAAGGAAAGGGATAGATGAAGGGGGATGTGCAGTAATCCGGCCATCATTTTTATAGCGTCCATTACGTGCACCAAGTAAAACGACCGCAGCCAGAGCAATCCAGCCTCCCATGCCATGCACGACCACAGAGCCGGCGAAATCATGGAAGCTGGCACCAAAGGTATCTGCCAACCAGTCCTGAAAACCAAAGTTTCCATTCCAGATCATCCCTTCAAAAAATGGATAAATCAGAGCCACCAGAAATAAAGTCGCTAAAGCCTGCGAACGCATTTTGGCACGTTCTGCAATTCCTCCCGAGATAATCGCAGGAATAGCAGCGGCAAAGGTCAATAGGAAGAAACAGCGCATCAGGTTATAACCATGATCGGCTGCTAAAGTAGAGGCATCGTGGAAAAAATGCTGACCATAGGCAATATAATAGCCCACTAAAAAGTAAGCGATGGCAGATAGGGAAAAGTCAGTGAGAATTTTACTTAAGGCATTGACCTGATTCTTATGGCGAACTGTCCCTAGTTCTAAAAACGCAAATCCTGCATGCATGGCAAGCACTAGAACTGCACCGAGAAGGAGAAATAATAAGTCTATATTTTGCATTGTGCGTTCCAATTTAGTGCATAGAATCACAAAAGAAATCCAGTATATAGAGGCAAACTGATTCGAAAAGAGTTACTAACAAGGGAAATTTTGATAATGAATTTCTTGAAACTGACAAGACTCGATATAAAGCACAATAGAATTTTATGCACCAAACTAAGACATCATAAGAAAAGATAAAATTTAAATTTATATTTTGTTTTTTAGATATTTAGCTTTATCAGGGAAAATGGCATGTTAAAAATGTGTGCTAAAGGTGCACATGAAAAGTAAAAGGATTTTTAAGAAAAAATTTAAAAAAAAATAAGTGAAAGATGATTTTGAATTGCAAAAGTACATCATGGTTTTAAATTTTAGAAGTCATATAGGCTATTGATTAGCTATATTTCCAATAAATAAAACCCTAACAAATTAGGGTTTCATCCGGAGCTAAAATCTGAAGTATTCAATTAATCTTTAAAATGTACGGGAATCCACTGATAGCTCTTTCCATCTTTCGAGTAAATATGACCGATCCCCGGAAATGGTAAATGTGGCGCTGCAATGGTCTGACCTTGCTTGGCGTATTCAGCAAAATGCTTTAAACGGGTTTGCACCGCAGTTTTAGGATCGACATCGAATTCTATGGCTGTTTCAGGTTTGTCGAATTGCAAGGTATGTGAATGGACGATGTCACCCACAAAAACCACTTCTTGACCATCTGCTTTGAGTTTAAAGCTGTAATGCCCTGGGGTATGACCAAAGGATGGCTTAAACTCGACCCCCCCAAAGGCTAAAGATTTATCAGAAAAGACTTTCACTTTTTTAGCTTTTTCATAGGGTGCAAGGGCTGCTTTAATTTTCTCTACGGTACCTAAGAAACCTTCCTGCTGGTCTTTCGGTAGTTTCTTGACAGTATTTGGACTTAGCCAGTAGTCATACTCGGTTTTGGAAATATGTAAGGTGGCATTTGGATAATTTGCTGCGCCGTTATTTGAAATGCCACAAACATGGTCAGGGTGGAGATGAGTCAGAAAAATACTACTCACTTGCGCAGGTTGATAACCTGATGCCTTGAGGTTGTTATAAATTGACCCTAAGTGTGCACCAAAGCAGCTTGCAGCACCGCTATCCACCATGAGCAGTTGATTGCCTGTATTAATCAGGAAAGCATTGACTGAAGTCTGTATGCCTTTGGCTTGATCGGCATGATATTTCTTCAAAATTTCTGTTTTTTCTGCATCATTTAGGCCTTTAAACATCGATGGATTTAAGTAGTTTGTGCCATCCAGCAGGGCAGTAATCTGAGTATTACCAATTTGGTGATGATAGTAGCCGGCGACTTGTTTTTGTAAAGCAATTGTTGCAGGTTCAGCAGCCTGACTCACACTTACACCCAAAACAGAAAATGAAAGTAGAGAGGTGAGGAGGGAGGTCTTTAAAATATTCATGGCAATTCTTATGGTTGTGAAGTTTATGCTATGTATTAGCATGTAAAGCATGAAAATAGAATATAAAAATATTTACCTTTTTTAAAAGAGAGAAGAGGAATTGAATATCTGTACTAGGCATTCAGTTTGAATCTGTATATTGATTTTTTAAGAAAATAAAAGTTTTTTTCTAAAAATATTTTTATAAATAAATTACTTAGATAAATTTCACTTTTATAAAAAAGCCCGTTAACATGGGGCATTGCAAACAGCCTTGGGTATCACTATGAGTTTTTGGAAAAAGAAAAATAATGCAGCATTTGTATTTTTCATTATTACCTTATATTCATTGCTAGGCTTCGGCATTGGCTATGTCATCTGGGAATTTTTCCTCGATAAATAAGTGCTATCTGATTTATTGATCGATCTAAAAAAGCCTCTAAAGATAGAGGCTTTTTTAATAAGCATTTATTTACTACATTCAGGCTGAGAACGGTCAATAATTTGAGTGCCTTCTACGCGATAACCAATTTGGCCTACAAGAAATGCTTGATTTAGTTGAGTGATGACTACATCAGAAAGTGCTACTGCACAACGATCTTTTTCAATGGCACGATCTACTGCTGTTTTGAAATTAGGAATACCTAAAGGGAATAAAATTACTGGAACTTTATCTTCGCCTTTAACGCGTTCGCCTTTAACGAACTGAGTTGAGTTTAGGTTAAAGTTTTTAGTTGAAGCTACAGTCATATCAGCCATACGGACTGAACATCCTGTGAATAGAATTGTTGATGCTGCTAAAGCTGAAACTAGTAATTTTTTCATGTTTACCCCGAATAATTCTAAAAATAAAAAAGCGTTTAGATTCTATAGATATATTTTTAAAAAACAAGAAAATAAATTGTATAAATGGTAAAAAAACTAAAGATGAAGAACTTTTATTGGCTGAGTATTATTTTAGTAGACTAAGTAAAAAGCCCCTACAATGTAGAGGCTTTTCCTCTATCTAAGACCTAAATCTCAAGACACTTTATCACCTGGTTTAGCACCAGATTCAGGTGAAATCACCCAAACACCTTCGCCATTACCAGCGGCAAGTACCATACCGTTCGAAATACCAAAACGCATCTTACGTGGAGCAAGGTTAGCGACCATCACCACCAGTTTGCCTTTCAGGTCTTCCGGTTTATAGAACTCACGGATACCACTGAACACATTACGTGGTTCAGCTTCTCCAACATTTAAAGTCAATTGCAGTAGTTTGTCAGAACCTTCAACCGTTGCAGCGTCCAGAACTTCAGCAACACGTAAATCAACTTTAATGAAGTCATCAATCGTGATGATCTCAGCTTCACCAACTTTAGGTTCAGCTTTCTTCTCTTTGGCTTTCTCTTTTTTCTTCTCAGCTTTTGCTGGTTCAGCAGCAGGTGCAGCTAAAGAATCTTTAGATGCATCGACCATCGCAGCCACAGCTTTCGGATCAACACGTTGCATCAGTGGCTGGAACAATGCAATTTCATGACCAGTCAAAATTTCAGTGCGAGAAGCAAAGTCGAAAGAAGCTAATTTCAGGAAGTCCTGAACCTGAGCAGCCAATGTTGGTAACACTGGAGCTAAATACACAGCCAATTGACGGAACAGGTTGATACCTACAGAACACACATCGTGAACCTGTTGTTCTTCACCTTCAACTTTCGCTAAAGCCCAAGGTTTTTTCTCATCGATGTACTGGTTGGCTTTATCTGCAAGTGCCATGATTTCACGGATCGCTGCCGAGAATTCGCGGGTTTCATATGCTTTGGCAATTGAGTCACCAGCATCAATAAAGCTTTGAACCAGTTCAGGCTCGGCACAAGTTGTACTTAACTTGTTATCAAACTTGGTATTGATGAATTTTGCACAACGGCTGGCGATATTCACTACTTTACCTACAAGGTCCGAATTCACTTTCTGAACGAAATCATCCAGATTCAGGTCAGAGTCTTCAACCTTGTCAGAAAGTTTAGAAGCAAAGTAATAACGCAGGTATTCAGGGTTCAAATGCTGTAAATAAGTTTCAGCTTTAATGAAGGTACCGCGAGATTTAGACATCTTCTGACCATTTACAGTCAGGAAGCCATTCACGAATAAACCGGTTGGTGTACGGTAGTCTGCACCTTCCAGCATTGCAGGCCAGAACAGGGCATGGAAGTAAACGATGTCTTTACCAATGAAGTGATAGACTTCATTTTTAGAATCTTTTTTCCAGAAATCATCGAAGCTTAAATCAGGACGTTTAGTTTTGATGTAATTCTCGAAGCTCGACATATAGCCGATTGGCGCATCCACCCACACATAGAAATATTTGTTTGGCGCATCAGGAATTTCAAAGCCGAAATACGGTGCATCACGTGAGATGTCCCAGTCGTTCAAGCCATTGTCAAACCATTCATCCAGTTTGTTGGCGATAGATACGGGTAGACGGCCTTCGTCACGGGTCCATTTTTGCAGGTATTCACCAAAATTTGGCAGTTTAAAGAAGTAATGGTCCGAAGATTTCTCAACAGGAGTCGCGCCGCTTAAAGTCGATTTTGGATTTAATAATTCAGTCGCGTTGTAAGTTGTACCGCAAACTTCACATGAATCGCCGTATTGATCTTCCGCCTTACATTTTGGGCATGTACCCTTAATGAAACGGTCTGACAGGAACATGCCTTTTTCAGGGTCAAATAACTGGGTTACAGGGCGAACTGCAATATTACCGGCTTCACGGTTTTTGATATAGATTTCTGAAGCGCGGGCGCGGTTGGTATCACTGTGGGTAGAGTCATAATGATCGAAATGCACACCGAAACCGTCAAAGTCACGAATATGTTCTTTTTGCACATTGGCAATCTGTGCTTCAGGTGAAATGCCATTTGCCTCAGCACGCAGCATGATCGCTGTACCATGAGCATCATCCGCACAGACATACGTCACGTCATGACCCATCGCGCGCATCGCACGTACCCATATATCAGCCTGGATATAGCCGAGTAAGTGACCCATATGAATCGGGCCATTGGCGTAAGGAAGGGCATTGGTGACTAGGATTTTATGCACGGATTCACTCTCTCATTCGTATTCATTATGCAATGGGCCATAATTTTACATGATGCAGAAGGGATTACAAAGAAATGCTTTTACAGAAGCATAAGGAATAAATCAGGCCGAATATTCAGAATACAAAAACTGGCTATAAACGGGTAATTGACCCGTAAAAATTCGATTGAGATAAGTTGATGCTACTTCCTGCAATCAATAGCAACAACATGTACAGGCTTTGTTGCAGTTTGCTTAATTCACCCACGTCATTGCATGCTTTGTGCTAAAAATTTGGCTGATCATTTTTATTATGACGCCTTAGGAGGGTACTCATGACTCAGAATAACCAGACAAGTACTTCAAAACAGAATCAAGATAAAGAACAACATGCACGAGAACTGCATGACAAGATTGAACAAGAGCAAAAGCAGAATGAGATTGATAAACAGCATAAGCAGAAGCATGAAGAAGTCCTAGAAGCCCAAAAAAATGGTGCTGATGAAAATTCTGATCATCAGCAAGACTCTAAAGCATCTGGTCATCAGCAATCAGAGCAAAAAGATGCGTCTAAAAATGACCAATCTAATCATGGTGATCAATCCGATAAAAAAGCTGAAAGTACCAAAATGGATGACTTAAAAGCGAAAGCCATCGCGATCGGTGAAGAGCTGTTGCAAAAAGGCGAAAAGATTCTGAATGAGCTAAAAAATGGCAAATCAGACAGCCAGAAAAATGGCGAGCAAGGTTCAGATGATTCGAAAAAGGCACAGGATCAAAGTTCTGGAGATAAATCAGCAAATCAGGCTGACCAAGATCGTATGGCAAATTTAAAAGATGAAGCGCTACACAAGTTTGAAGATACTAAGGTCAAAATTAGTGATTTGGTAAATGAAGCTGCTACGAAACTAAATGAGTTGAAACAGATGGCGGCTGAAACCATGACTAAAATGAAAGGCGATGATCAATCTCAGTCAAGTGATTCAAAAAAGCAGGATCAGGATTCTTCATCTAAAGAGGCTAAGGATAAGGACCAAAATTCAGATCAGACCAATAACAAAAATGATGCTAAAAAGGATCAGGATAAGGCTGATCAATCTGGGCAAAACAAGACCGATCAAGATAAAAATCATAAATAATCATTTCATGTTGAAAGCCACTTCATTTAATTTTTGAATGAAGTGGCTTTTTAATGGATACTATCTAGTTAATTTTATTTAAAATTTTAAAATATCAATAATATAAAACAATAAATAAGATGTAATGCTGACTTTATAAATTTTCTTCCCTGTAACTCTTTAAAACCAAGTAAAATAGTTGGAAATTATATTTGTCTTTCAGGCTTCTGAATACAGATTGCTTAACCTGAGACTAAAACCTCGTTAAACTAAGCTATTCAGATGTCTATCTATATTTTTGGAGTAACCTATGTCCTGGCTTTCTTCGCTTAAATCGGTTTTTTCGCCTTCCAAGGAGGTGAACGAAGAAGCTGTGCAGAACGTACTGCAAAACTATATCTTGCCAAATTCTAGCAATGCGCTGAAAGACCGGATTACTCAGGTCAATGTGCAAGGCGAGATTCTGCAAATCACCATTAATACCTATCCGGAAGAAAAAGAGCAGTTACAGCAGATTCATGATGAACTGGCGGATGCGCTAGAGAAATGCGGTATTAAAGAACTAAACCTGCATGTGATTCAGCAAAAGACGGGTCATAAAAAAGAAGGCGGTTGTGGACATCATCATGCAGAAGGCGAGAGCTGTTCCAGCCAGCCGCAAACTGCTGCTTCAAAATCGAATCTGCCACCTGTGGTTGATGCTTCAGGTCATGCAGCTCAAGCAGAAGCTGACCCAAATAATCCGCCGATCCAGAAAGCTGCTCCACAGCAACGTGATGTACCGAAGCATCCACGCATTCAGAATGTCATTCTGGTCTCTTCAGGTAAGGGCGGTGTAGGTAAATCAACCACAACTGTGAATCTGGCTTTGGCTTTGCAAAAATTAGGTTTGAAAGTGGGTGTACTGGATGCGGATATTTATGGTCCAAGTATTCCGACGATGCTCGGCAATGCCGGCAAAACCCCGATGATCGAAGCCGAGCAGTTTGTCCCACTCGATGCCTATGGTATGGCAGTGCTGTCGATTGGCCACCTAACGGGTGATAATAATACGCCAGTTGCTTGGCGCGGTCCGAAAGCAACAGGTGCCTTGATGCAGCTATTCAATCAAACTTTATGGCCAGATCTGGATGTATTGATGATTGATATGCCACCAGGTACAGGTGATATCCAGTTAACGCTCGCTCAGCGTATTCCAGTCACAGGTGCTGTGATCGTCACCACACCACAAAACGTGGCATTGCTGGATGCGACCAAAGGCATTGAACTGTTCAATCGTGTGCAGATTCCAGTGATGGGTGTAGTCGAAAATATGTCGACCCATATCTGTTCAAACTGCGGTCACGAAGAACAGATCTTTGGTACAGGCGGCGGTGATAAACTGTCAGAGCAATACAATATTCCATTGCTCGGCCGCTTGCCTTTGAATGCAGTGATTCGTGAAAATGCCGATGCCGGTAAGCCTTCAGTGATTGCTGGAGATGATGCTGCTGAAAGTTATATGGCCATTGCCCAGAAAATTGCAGCAAAATTGCCAAAAGCAGAAAAAGATAAAACTCGTATTTTCTAAGATTCTATAGTGAAAAAAAGAGAGCCGAGGCTCATTGCTGTCCCACAATTTTTCACAAGAGGAAGCTCAAATGAGCTTCCTCTTGTTTTATGGGTATTTTATCGGGTGAAAATAAAGCTTTTAAAGTTCTTCTTTCAAACAAATTCACTTGAATTATTC